>JAFAYP010000524.1 GCA_019240305.1 Solirubrobacterales bacterium | reverse complement strand
CAGTCCGCGCCCTGGCCCTTGATCGTCGAGGCGTAGGAGCGGAAGTTCGGCTGCGTCGGGTCGATCCCGGTGTTGGAGACGATGTTGACGCCGTACTTGGCCTTCTCGAGCTCGAGCAGGGCGGCCAGGCCGGCGCCGTACGCCTCCTTGTCATTGGCGACCGCGACCTTCGTGCAGCCGTCGTGCTTCATCGTCAAGAGCCCGGCGGCCGCCTGGATGGTGTCACGAGGCACGATCCGCAAGTAGGTCCGCTTGCCGGTCGGGTAGTACTTCGTGGGCTCACCCGGTGCGCTTCCCGGCTCGTTGGTGGTGAGGCCGACATAGGTGTTGGCCGGGCTCACCTGCGGGATGCCGGCCTGGTTCAGGATCGGGATCGATATCTCGCTCGCACCCGAGTTGAACTCGCCGATGTAGTAGACGGTCTTCGGATCCTCAGCGGCCTTCCGCGCGTTGGCGGCCGTCTGCGTGGGGTCCCATTTGCCGGCCGAGGCGGTCGAGTCGTCGAGCACCTGATAGTTGACCGTGAACTTCCCGGCCTTGCCGCCAGCCTGCGAAAGCGCCAGCTTGATCCCGTTGACCAACGGGTCGGTCTGCGCGGTCGAGGCTCCCTGCAACGGCAGGCTCGAGTAGATGTCGACCGTCGGGCCACCGCCGCTCGAGGAGCTGCCCCCGCTGGATGCCGCGCCGCTGCTGCTCTTGCTGGTACTGCTGCTGTTGCTGCTACCGCACGCGGCGAGCGCGAGCACCGCCGCGAGCGCTGCCAAGGCAGGGAACGCCCTGCCGAGAACTACGAACCTCATGCGACCTCCTCTGCTTTCGTTCCCCAGACGTTCCATCGCCCACTGACGGCGCAGCGTAATCCGGTGTGCGGACGGCGCCAAGCGTCCGCGGCGCGATCCTAACGCAATGCCAATCACGCGCAGCGGCCGTTTCGAGCGCTCGCCGGGCGGCCGCAAAGCGGGCTCTCACGCGGTGATTGCCTCGCGGAAGACCAGCTGCCCATCCACGATCCCGTACACCCCGTAGCGCCGCAGGGTGGTGTCGCCGTTCCGGTCGATGCTGTAGGTGCCGAGCACGCTTCGCCGCCCGCGGGTGGCGAACAGCGCGGCGCGGACCGCAGAGCGAACCGCGGGCTTGGTGCCACGGTCGGTGGCCCGATCGATCGCGCTCAGCAGCAGGCTCATCGCCTCATATCCGAAGATCGAATCGGGCTCGACCGCGCCGTAGCGCCGCTCGTAGGCAGCGGTGAAGGCGTGAGCCGATGCGGGCAACTCGGCGAGCGGGAGCGTGGGCACGGTGAGCACCACGCGTGAGGCGATCGACGCGGGAATCCCGCCCTGCTCGGGGTTTATGTAGCTGGTCTCGGCGAGGCCGGCCGACCCGAAGATCTTCACGTCCGGCATCGTGGCGGCCAGCTGGGCGGTCAGGCGGACCGCACCCGACTCGGTGTCGCCAGAGATCAGCACGCAATCCGGCCGGGTCTGGGCCACCCCCGTGGCCAGCGCGGCGTAGCTCAGTGCCTGGCGCGCGTAGGTCTGCGCTCCCACCACCGGCAGATGCGCGGCCTGGGCGGCCAGCTCGAAGCTCCGGGCGGCATCCGCGCCGTCCACCTCCCCCTCCCCATCGTTCAGGACATAGGTCCTGCGGCACCCCGAGCTCTGCTGCACCCGGACCTGGGCGATCGCCTGGATGGTGTCGTTGGGCACCACCCGGACGAACGTCCGCACCCCGGTTGGGTAGTACTTCTGGGGTTCGCCGGGGAACGTCACCGCCGTGGCCGCGGTCAGCCCGACCGCGCTGCTGGTGGGGCTGACCTGCGGAATGCCGGCCCGGTTGAGCGGCGGAATCGACACCGCGCTGGCGCCCGAGTTCATCTCGCCCAGATAGGCGATCGTGGTCGGATCGAGCACCGCGGTCCGGGCGTTGACCGTGGTCTGGCCGGGGTCCCAGCCCCCGCGCGCGATGGTGGCGTCGTCGAGCACCGCCAGCCGGAGCCGGTACTTGCCGACGCGGTTATGCGCCTGGGCCAGGGCAAGCTCGGCCCCGGAGACCAAGGCGACGCCGCTCACCCGGGAGACGCCGCGCAGCGGCACGCTGGCGTAGATCGTGAGCGTGGTGCCGTGGACCCGGCCGGGGGCGTCGTCCTTGGCCCCGCAGCCGGCAAGCGCGAGGAGCGCAGCCGCGATGGCCGGCGCAATCCGCGCCAACCGCACCAGCCTGCTGCGCCCCGTGGCCGGTCTCACCCCTGAAGTTGCACGAACGGCACCAGCTTGCCCTGCTCCAGACGACTGAACACGAACGGCGCAAGGCTCGTGTCGCCGGTTTGGCTTATTGAGTAGGTGCCGAGGACAGACTGGCGGTTCTTGATCGAGAGGAAGTCGTGCACGACCGTCGCGCGGTCGTTCACGTGCGAGGCGGCCTCGCGCAGCACGGCCAGCACCGAGGACATCGCCTCGTAGCCGAAGATCGCCTGGGGCAACGGCGCGTGGCCGTACGCAGTGGTGAACTCGGAGACGAACGTGTGGCCGGCGGGCGTCAGGTTCTGTGCAAGGAAGCCTGGCGCGGACACGTACAGATGCCCGATGCCGGCGAGGGCGGCCGCGATCGTCGGGTCATCCAGCGCGGAGCCCGCGAACAGCTTCAGCGACGCATTCGACGCAGTCGCGCTCTGGAAGAAGCGCCGTGCGTTGGCCGGCGAATCCGTGCCGTAGAACACCCCGTCGGCGCCGGTCGCGCTGGCCACCACGCTGATCGTCCCCGCGGCATCGCGTCGCACCGCGTTCGCGATCGTGGCGCCGTACGGACCTCCGTCATCGGCCACGTAGAGCTTGGTGACCCCGAGCGTCTGCATCTCCTGCACCTGGGCCTTGGCCTCCTGTGCGGTCGTCCCGACGACCCGCGCGAACGTCTGACCGTAGGTGCTGAACGATTCGTAGTAGCTGCCCGGCGATCCCGGAACCACCGGGCTCGCCTGGGTGAGCTCGAGCGCGGTGTCGGTTGGGCTGACCTGCAGCAGATCGGCAGCGTTGGTGATGCCCAGCGACGCAAACGAGGAATGGGGGACGATCTCGCCTAGGTAGGCGATCGCGCTCTGGTCCTGGATGGCCGCGCGAGCCGCGTCCGAGATCTTCCCGTGTACGACGTCCAGCCGCAGCGTGTAGCCGCTCAGCTGGCCATCCGACTCACGCGAGAAGGCCAGGCGCTCGGCGTCCAGGACGTCCTGTGCAACCTGCGGCTGGCTGCTCGCGGCGTCGCTCAGGTAGATCGTCAGCGACTTGCCACTGACCGTCACCGTCGAGCTGCCGCCCCCGCTCGAGGTGCAACCCACGATTCCCACCGCGAGCAGAGCCCACGCGCAGGCCGCCCGTCCGCGTGCGAGCACCCGGCTTCGCATGGTCAGCCCAAGCTATTCCCGCCGGCCAGGCAGGAACGGAAGGAGCTGGCGGACGGCGATCGCGACCAGCACCATCACGACGGCGATCAGAATGGCGTCGAAGCCGCTGATGTTCAGCGACCACAGGATGATCCACAGGCAAAGACCCGCGGTGGCGGTCAAGATCAGGCCCATCGCGACTGGGATGCTAACCGAGAGCGCCCCGAACCGGCCCCCGCGTCAACCCGCGACGGCCAGACTGCCCGCGAACTCGCGCACGAGCGCGCCGACACTCGCCACGGGCGCGTCGCCCTCACCGGCGGCGCGCACCAGCCGCGTGCCCACGATCACCCCGTCGGCGCCGGCCGCCGCTGCCGCCGCGGCCTGCGGCGGAGTAGAGATGCCGAAGCCGACCGCGACCGGAACATCGGTACACGCGGCCGCTCGCGCCACCACTCCGGCCAACCCATCCTGCATGCCACTGCGCTCGCCGGTGGTGCCGGTCAGCGACACCGTGTAGATGAAACCCCGCGCCTGCGCCCCGATCACGGCGAGGCGCGCATCCGGCGTGGTCGGCGCGACCAGCGGCACCAGGGCCAAGGCGCGTTCCTCGCAGGCGCGCAACATCGCGGGGGCCTCCTCGAGCGGCAGGTCGGGCACGATCAGCCCGCTGGCGCCTGCGTCGAGCAGCGCGTCGGCGAAGCGCTCGAGGCCGCGAACGAGGATTTGATTCGCGTAGCACATGACGATCACGGGGACGTGCTCGGCGATGGCGCGCCCGAGCTCGAGCACGTCGGGCAGTCGGACACCGGCGCGCAGCGCGGTCGTGCCCGCGGCATGGATCACCGGACCGTCGGCCAGCGGATCGGAGAACGGGACGCCGAGCTCGACCAGGTCGGCGCCGCCCCGCGCGTATTCCAGCCCGATCTCTAGCGAGATCTCGAGATCCGGGAAGCCGCCCATCATGTAGGGCATCAACGCGGCTCGCCGGCCGTCCGCGCGAGCCGATTCAAAGGCGGCGGCGATCCGTTCGAGGCCGGTCATCGACCGAGATGGTCGAGCGCTTCGGCCAGGTCCTTGTCGCCTCGGCCCGACAGGCACACCAGGTCCAGCTGGCTGGGGCCGTTGGCCATCGCCCAGGCGATGGCATGGGAACTCTCGAGCGCCGGGATGATCCCCTCCAGTCGCGCGCAGGTCGCAAACGCGTCGAGCGCTTCACGGTCGGTGATCGCGACATAGCGGGCTCGCCCGCTGTCACGCAGCCACGCGTGCTCCGGTCCCGTCCCGGGGTAGTCCAGGCCGGCCGAGATCGAATGCGCTTCGAGGATCTGGCCGTCCTCGTCCTGCATGATCGCCGAGTACGCACCGTGCAGGACTCCCGGCAGCCCGCCGGCGGTCAGCGGCGCGCCGTGTCGCCCGGTTTCGATCCCGTCGCCGGCAGCCTCCACGCCGACCAGCTGCACCTCGCGATCGTCCACGAACGGGACGAACACGCCGATCGAGTTCGAGCCGCCGCCCACGCAGGCGATCACGCGCTCGGGGAGGCGGCCGGCCTGCTTGAGGATCTGCGCGCGGGCCTCGTCGCCGATCACCCGCTGGAGCTCTCGGACGAGCGCGGGATAGGGGGCGGGGCCGACGCACGAGCCGATCACGTAGTGGCTCGTCTCCACGTTGGTGACCCAGTCGCGAATCGCCGCGGACACGGCCTCCTTGAGCGTGCGCGCGCCGGCCTCGACCGGCTCCACCGAGGCTCCCAGCAGGCCCATCCGCTCCACATTCGGCTTCTGCCGGCGCATGTCCTCGGTCCCCATGTAGACCGCGCACTCGAGGTCGAGCAGGGCGCAGGCGGTGGCCGTGGCGACGCCATGCTGGCCGGCTCCGGTCTCGGCGATGATCCGCCGCTTGCCCATGCGCTTGGCCAGCAGCGCCTGACCGATCGCGTTGTTGATCTTGTGCGCGCCGGTGTGGTTGAGGTCCTCGCGCTTGAAATAGATCGGATGGCCGGCGGCTTCGCTCAGACGCTGGGCCTGATAGAGCGGCGAGGGCCGGCCGACGAAGTCGCGCAACAGACCGTTCAGCTCGGCACCGAAGGCGGGGTCGTCGCGAGCCGACAGCCATGCGGCCTCGAGCTCGGCAAGCGCTGGCATCAGCGTCTCGGGAACATACTGGCCGCCGTAGGGGCCGAAGCGGTGCTCGATCGTGCTCATCGCGTGGCCAGCGTGTGTTCGGCGTGCACCGCCTCGGCAAATGCCGAAAGCTTCGCCGGGTCCTTGCGGCCCGGACTCAGCTCCACACCGCTGGCGACGTCGACCGCGAACGGTCCGACCGTGGCGATCGCGTCGGCCACGTTCTCGGGAGTCAGCCCGCCGGACAGAATCATCGGGGTCCGGCCTCGGTGCGAGCGTGCGATCTCCCAGGCGAACGTCTCACCGGTCCCGCCCGGAATGCCCTCCGTGTAGCTGTCGAGCAGGTGGTAGTCGGTGTGGAACCGGGTCAGCGCCTGGACGTCGGCACCGCTGCGCACCCGGGCCGCCTTGACCACCCGGCATCCGGTGCGCCGGGCCGCCTCGGCGCAGTACGCGGGTCCCTCGTCGCCGTGGAGCTGGAGCATCGTCAGCCCGACCGACTCGGCCGTCTCGGCGACGTGGTCCAGGGTGGCGTTCACGAACACGCCGACTACCTCGACCCGGCGCTTGACTGCAGCGGCGATCTCGACCGCCGCGCCGGGCTCGCAGCGCCGGGGCGAGCGCGGCCAGAAGATCAGCCCCACCGCCCAGGCGCGGGCGGACACCGCGAGCTCGGCGTCGCCCGGCGTGGTCAGCCCGCAGAACTTGATCCTGGTCATGGCCTCAATCGTAGGCGCCGCGCTCAGCGTGCGGTCAGGGACCGGGTGGCCGCCTCGAGATCGCCCGAGCGCATCAGGGCCTCGCCGATCAGCACACCGTCGATCCCGGCCTCGGTCAGCTCGTCCATCTGCTCGGGCGCGCTCCAGCCGGACTCGGCCACGACCAGCGCGCGTCCGGATATTCGGGGGGCCAGCGCGAACGTCCGTTGCGTATCGACCTGAAGCGTCCTGAGATCGCGGTTGTTGATCCCGATCAGCGCCGGCTCGACGGCCAGCGCAGCCTCGAGCTCGCGCTCGTCGTGTACCTCCACCAGGACGCTCAGGCCGACCCCGGCCGCCTCGGCGTGCAGCGAGGCGAGCTCGCCCCGCGAGAGCGCCGCGACGATCAACAGGATCGCGTCGGCCCCGGCCGCCGCGGCCTCGTGGACCTGGTAGGGGTCGACGATGAAGTCCTTGCGCAGGAGCGGCAGGGCGACGGCGCGGCGGGCGGCGCGCAGGTCCTCGAGCGAGCCGGCGAAGTTGCGGGCCTCGGTGAGGATCGAGAGCGCGGCGGCTCCTCCCCGTTCGTAGGCGCCCACGACGTCCTCGAGCAAGAGATCCGCGCGGATCTGGCCCGCCGAGGGTGAGCGTCGCTTGTGCTCGGCGATCAGCGACAGACCGGGTCGGGCGATCGCGTCGGCGAACGACCGGACGTCGCCGGCGGCGACTCGCTCCGCCACCATGCGCTCGAGCTCGGGCAGTGGCGTCGCGACGCGACGCTGCGCCACCTCCTGGCGGGTGGCGGCCACGATCGGGTCGAGTCGGTTCATGGCTGCTTAGGGCCCTCAGCCGGCGCGAGCTCGTTGGTTCGCTCGACGAAACGCTCGAGCGCGGCCGCCGCGGCGCCGTCGTCGATGGCCCGCTCGGCGGCACGCACGCCGGCCTCGAGCGTCTCCGCCCCACCCCCGGCGTAGATCGCCGCGCCGGCGTTCAGCGCGGCCAGGTCACGCGGAGCACCCCGCTCGCCGCCGAAGATGACTCGCACCGTCTGTGCGTTCTGAGACGGGTCGCCGCCGGGGATCTCCTCGGCCGGCGAGCGTCTGAGCCCAACCTCCTCCGGCGTCACCGCGTAGCCGCGGATCTGTCCCCCGATCACCTCGACCACCCGCGTCGGGGCCGAGATGCTGAGCTCGTCGAGTCCGTCCTCGCTCGAGACAAGCAGCGCGTGCTTGGTCCCGAGCAGGGCCAGCGCCCCGGCCATCGTGTCGAGATAGCTGGGATCGGACACGCCGATGAGCTGACGGCTGGCGCCCGCCGGATTGGTCAACGGGCCCAGGAAGTTGAAGATCGTCCGCACGGCGAGCTCGCGACGGACCGGGACCACGTACCGGGTGGCCTGGTGGTGGGCCGGGGCGAACATGAACCCGAACCCCACCTCGTCGATGCAGCGCGCCACCTCGCGCGGTCCCAGGTCGATGCGGGCGCCGAGCGACTCGAGCACGTCGGCCGAACCGGACAGGCCGGTGGCCGAGCGGTTTCCGTGCTTGGCTACCGTGCAGCCGGCGCCGGCGGCGATCAGCGCCGCGGTGGTGGACACATTGAACGTGCGGCGCCCTCCCCCGGTCCCGGCCGTATCGAGCAGATCGTCGCTTGAGACCGCGACTCGGGCCGCCATCGCGCGCATCGTGCGAGCCAGTCCGGCCAGCTCCTCGACCGTCTCGCCCTTGGTTCGCAACGCGATGAGGAAGCCCGCGATCTGGACCTCGGTGGCGTTGCCGGCCATGATCTCGTGCAGCACCGAGGCAGCGGCTTCGAGCCCGAGGTCCTGACCACTGGCCAGCGTGTCGATCGCCGAGGTGAGGAGGTCCGGACCGCCGCTCATCGCGTTCCGGCCAGGAAGTTGGCCAAGAGTTCGCGGCCCTGCTCGGTGAGGACCGACTCGGGGTGGAACTGCACACCCTCGGCGGGCAGCCCGCGGTGGCGGACCGCCATCACCACCTCGCCCCCGTGGGCGCTCGCCTCCAGACAGTCGGGGAGTGCCGGGTCGACGACCAGCGAGTGGTATCGCCCGACCTCGAGCGGCCGCCGCAGGCCGCGGAAGATCGTCCTGGCATCGTGGTCGATCACCGTGGTCTTGCCATGCACGGGCTCGTGCTGGACGACCTTGCCGCCCCAGGCCTGGACGAGTGCCTGGTGGCCCAGACACACGCCGAGCGTCGGAACCTTCGCCTGAGGAAATCGCCTGACCGCCTCCAGTGAGATCCCCGCCTCGTTGGGCGTGCACGGCCCCGGCGAGACGATCACGCGGTCGTAGCCGCGCACCAGCAACTCGTCCACCGAGGCATGATCGTTGCGGACCACCTCGACCGCAGCGCCGAGCTCACCCAGGTACTGGACGAGGTTGTAGGTGAAGCTGTCGTAGTTGTCGAGGACCAGGACCCGCATCGTGTAGACGTTGCGTTGAGCAATTAACAGGTGCCAAACAGTAGGGCGCCGAGCCTGGACTCGTCCACCCGCCCGGGCATAGCACGTCCGCGGCCAGCGCGTCGAACGCCGCGGCGAGCGCACCGCCGCCGATCTGAAGGGCGTGGATTTGAGCGGCGCTCCCAAGGGCGCCGTGCCGCGGTACGCGACGGTCACCGTGACCAATCTCGGCCCGGCGTCGATCGACGTCGACAGCACCTCGGACGCCATGCAGGGGATCGACCACGGCGGAAGCCAGCAGGATCCGGTGTCGTTCATCGGGGCTTTCCCGCCCTGCCCGCAGAACTCCTCCAGCACGCCGGTGGCGGCGGATCAGAGCTTCCGCACCTGCCTGACCTACCTGGTCTCCGGAGGGATCACCAAGGTGGCCTACACCGGCACCGACAGCTACACGACCTCGCCGGTGACATGGTCGGCGGGCGGGTAGATGGTGGATTCCCCGGTCGCGTGGGGGCCGGCGGATCAACCACCTAATCAGGCGAAGTCGGGGGCGGTGTAACCGGGCATCACGTCCGGCAGCCCGTCGCTGATCCGCTCCGGGAACTCGGCCGGGCGCTTCTGGAGAAAGGCCCTGACGCCCTCGCGTTCAGCCGGTCGGGGCGGTTCAGC
>JAFAYP010000497.1 GCA_019240305.1 Solirubrobacterales bacterium | reverse complement strand
GGTGCGCGCTGAACGCGTACGGGACGATGCCGTCGAGGAGCAGCTCGACCATGCGGACGGCTCCGCCGGCCGCGTGCAGGGCAGCCTCGAACGAATCCGCGCTGACCACGGTGTCCATGTCGAGGAACCCGGCGCCGCCCGCGCAGGCCTGCTCGATCGACGCGATGTACGCCACCGGGTGCACCGCCTCCAGCACGGCACGATCGACAGGCGGCGAAGCGATGCGTTCGAAGCCGAGCCAGTCCCGGGCCGACAGCTCACGCTCGATCGCCTCGATGCGGGCAGCGCGCTCGGGGTGCGCCCCGGTGTCGTGGCGCACCGAGGAGGGATGCTCGAGCCACACGGGCGCGGGAGCCATCGGGGTACGGTATCGAGCCACGTGCAGTCTCCGAGCGCATTCCCCCTGACGAGTACGCAGGTCACGGTGGTGGGCGCCGGCGCCGCCGGCCTCTACACGGCCGTGTGCGCGTCGCGCCACGGCGCGCGGGTCACGCTGGTGTCGGCCACGCCGCTGGCCGAGTCCTCGAGCTGGTGGGCGCAGGGCGGCCTGGCCGCCGCGGTGTCCGCGCACGACAGCCCCGAGCATCACCTGCGCGACACGATCACCGCCGGCCGCGGGGCGGTGCGCGAGTCCGCCGCCCGCGTGCTGTGCGAGGAGGGGCCGGCCGCGGTCAGCGACCTGACGCGCCTGGGAGTGCGCTTCGACGCCGACCGCGACGGGCGCCTGGCCCTCGGACTGGAGGGCGGGCACTCGGTCCGGCGGATCGTGCACGCCGGCGGGGCGGCGACCGGCCGACGCCTGGTCAGGCAGCTCAGTGCGGTGGTGGCTGAGGATCCGGGGATCGAGGTGCTGGAGGGCCGGAGGGTGACCGAGCTGCTCCTCGACGACGAGCGCTGCGTCGGCGCACGCCTGGACGACAGCCAGGTGATCGCCAGCGGCGCCGTTGTGCTGGCCACCGGGGGAGCGGCGGCACTGTGGGCGCGCACGACCAACCCGGCCGGCGCGGTGGGAGGCGGGCTGCTGCTCGCGTTCGCCGCCGGCGCGACGCTGGCCGACCTCGAGCTGGTCCAGTTCCACCCCACCGCGGTTGTGGGCAACAACGGCGGCGACGGTCTGCTTGTCACCGAGGCCGTGCGGGGCGAGGGCGCGCGGCTCCTCGACGCGAACGGCCGGCGCTTCGTCGACGAGCTCGCCCCGCGCGACGAGGTGGCCAGAGCGGTGCGGCGCCAGATGGCGCTCGACGGCGCCCCGTCGGTGGGCCTCGATATGCGCGAGGTGGATCCGGCGCTGTTCCCGAACGTGGTCAGCGCACTGCGCCAGGCCGGCATCGATCCCGAGCGCGAACCGGTGCCGGTGGCGCCCGCGGCCCACTACGTGATGGGCGGCATCGCCACTGACGCACACGGGCGTGCGACGCTCGACGGGCTCTACGCGGTCGGCGAGTGCTCGTGCACCGGCCTGCACGGCGCCAACCGCCTGGCCTCGAACTCGCTCACCGAGTGCTTCGTGTTCGGTGCCCGGGCGGCCCGCTCCGCGGTGATGGAGCCGGCACCGGACGAGAGCAGGGTTCAGGCCCTCGGCCGTGCCGAGGCGCGGGCCGGCTCCGCACCGATCTCATCCGAAAGCCGCCGCGCCCTGTGGCGCCACGCGGGCCTCGAGCGCGACGGTCCCGGGCTGGAACGCCTGGCGCAGGACGAGCATCCGCTGGTGCGCCTGATCGCCGCCGGCGCGCTTGCCCGCACCGAGAGCCGCGGCGCGCACCGGCGAACAGATTTCCCGCAGCGCGACCCCGAGCTCGACGGCGCTCACTTCACGATCGCCGCGGGTCGGACGCCCGTGCTCAAAACCTGGCAATGAGCGTTCACATCGCACCATCTTTCCGATAAACCGTAATTCCGGGCGTTCGGGCCGTCCGTGAGTTAACACCAGCTTAATAATTGCGGCGTGTCGAGCTTCATACACCCTGGGTAGCCAGGCTCCGCGCTAATCAAGGACCGCCCTTTGGCAGGGGCACGGGAACAGGAGTGGTGTGTCGCATGTATCGGTTCAGCCGAGCCATCTATCGAGAACTTGCCGATGAGATCGTTGAGGACCCGCATTGCGGGTCGCATGTCAACCATGAGCGGGTGCTCCGCGCCTGCGAAGCCGCCGTCGAGCGTCTGGCCACCGACCGGCACTATTTCGCGCGCCCGGCGCGGACGCTGTTCAACGACATCCGGGTCTACTTTCCGATGAGCTCACAGCTGCGCGTTCTACGCGTCATCCAGCGCTACCTGGGACTCGCCGACGAGTTCCTGCGCCGGCTGCCGCAGAACGGCTTCGATGCCTACGGGAACCCATTGCAGTGTCGGGCCAGCACCCGTAAGGGCACTCAGTGCCAACGGATGCCGCTCCGGCACAACGGGTACTGCCCGTCGCATCAGCATCTGGCCGAGACCGAGGAGCTCGAGGCGCCCCTGGCGGCGTAGTGGCGCGAGCCGCACGGGACGGTGCGGCTCAGCGCTCCCTACTGCGTTAACGTCGCGCCATGCTGATCGGCGTCGACGTGGGCGGCACCTTCACCGATGCGGTCCTCGCGCTCGATGGCCGCCTGATCACCGCCAAGGCTCCCACCACGCCCGAGGATCAGTCCGAGGGCGTGATGGCCGCGATCGAGGCGGCGCTCCAGAAGGCCGGTGGCTCGGCCTCGGCCGATCAGATCAGCGAGTTCTCCCACGGGATGACGGTGGCGACCAATGCGCTGCTCGAGGGCCGCGGCGCGCGCACGGTGTTCGTGGCCACCAAGGGGTTCACCGACCTGATCGCGCTCGGCCGTCAGGACCGCCCCCAGCTCTACCGGCTGTGCGCCGGCCGGCCGGCGCCGCTGGCCGGCGATGAGCTGCGCTTTGGCGCGCCCGAGCGGATGACGCCGGACGGACCGCTGCTTAAGCTCACCGACGAGGCAGCGACGGAGCTGGCCGACCGCGTGGCCGAGGCCGAGCCCGAGGCGGTGGCGGTCGCACTGCTGCACTCCTACCGCCACCCCGAGCACGAGCAGGCGATCGCGCGGGCGTTGGCCGACCGTCTCGGAGATCTCCACGTGTCGCTCTCCCACGAGGTGGTCGGCACGTTCCGCGAGTTCGAACGCGCCGCCACCACCGAGATCGACGCCGCGCTCTCGCCGCTGCTGGCGCGCTACCTGCGGCGGCTGGCCGAGCGCACGCGCGAGGCCGGGATTCCCGAGCCGGCCATCATGCAGTCCAACGGCGGGCTGATCGACATCGCGTCGGCCGCCGGGCATGCCTCGTGGACGGTGCTCTCCGGACCCGCCGGGGGCGCCGCCGGAGCCGCGTTCGTGGCTCGCCGCGCGGGTGCCGAGAATGCGCTCTGCCTCGACATGGGCGGAACCTCATGCGATGTGTGCGTGGTCGACGACGGCGCGGTGCAGGAGCGCTCGAGCGGCGAGGTGGCCGGGCGTCCGCTGGCCCTGCCCATGCTCGCCGTGCACACGGTCGGCGCCGGCGGCGGCTCGATCGCCTGGCGCGACGCCGGCGGAGCCCTCCGGGTCGGGCCGCGCTCGGCCGGGGCCGATCCGGGGCCGGCGTGCTATGGACGCGGTGGCACGGAGCCCACCGTGACCGATGCCAACCTCCTGCTCGGCTATCTGTCGACCGACAGCCCGCTCGGAGGCGGCGTCGAGCTCGATCGCGACGCCGCCGAGGCCGCGGTCGGGCAGCTGGCCGACGCGCTCGACCTCGAGCTCGTAGCGTGCGCCGAGGGGATCCGTCGCGTGGCCGGCGCCGAGATGCTCCGGGCTCTGCGGGTGGTTACGGTGCAGCGCGGGATCGACCCGCGGCGCTACGCGCTGATGGCCTTTGGCGGAGCCGGCCCGCTGCACGCCGCGCAGATCGCCGACGAGCTGCAGATCGACAAGATCCTCTGCCCGCGCGCCTCCGGGGTGCTGGCTGCGCTCGGCCTCGTGGTCTCCGCACGCCGGCGCGACGTGCAGCGCAGCGTGCTCTGGAGCGGCGATCAGCTCACGGCCGGGGCCATCGCCGACACAGTGGGCGAGCTCGGCGAACGTGCCCGCGAGGCGATGCACGATCCAGCGGCCGAGCTACGCGTGGTCTACGAGCTGCGCTACCGCGGCCAGTCCTTCGAGCTGCCGATCGCGGCGGGAACCGAGGCAACGCCCGAGGAGCTACGCGAGGCGTTCGAACGAGAGCACGAGGAGCGCTACGGCTACTACGACGACGAGCAGGAGCTCGAGCTGGTCACGATCCGGGTCACCGCAAGCTCGCAGGGCACCGACGTCGAGCTGGCCGGTGACGGGTCGGACGCCGAGGAGCCCGAGCGCTCCACGCGCGAGGCCACCCTCGACGGCGAGCAGGTCGAGCTGAACGTGCTGCGCGGAATCCCGGCCCCGGGCACGCGCCTCGAGGGACCGGCGGTGGTCGAGCTGCCCGAGTCGACGCTGCTCATCCCGCCGGACTGGAGCGCGGAGGTCGACGGCACCGGCACGATCGTCATGACCCGCGAGCGATGATCGATCCGGTCGAGCTCCAGGTGCTCACCGGCGCGCTGCGCGCGGTCTGCGACGAGATGGGCGCGGTGCTGATCCGCTCCGCTCACTCGGCCAACATCAAGGAGCGCCGAGACGCGTCGACGGCGCTGTTCGACCGCCACGGCGAGATGGTCATGCAGGCCGAGCACATTCCCGTCCATCTCGGCGCGATGCCCGCGGCCGTGGCCGCGGTGCTCGACTCCGAGCACGCGCCCGACCGTAGCTGGATCCTCAACGACCCGTACGCCGGCGGCACCCACCTGCCCGACATCACGGTGATCACGCCGCTGTTCGCCGAGGACGAGCTGATCGCGTTCGCGGCCAGCCGCGCCCACCACGCCGACGTCGGCGGACCGACCCCCGGGTCGATGCCGGCCGACAGCCGGACGCTCGAGGACGAAGGCGTCGTGATCTCGCCTCGGGTGCTCGATGACGACGCGATCGCCGAGCTCAGCGAACAGATGCGCCAGCCCGACCAGCGCCGAGCCGACCTCCGCGCGCAGCTGGCCGCGGGGCGCGTGGGCGGCCGCCGGTTGCTCGAGCTGCACGAGCGGTTCGGCGCCGAGAAGCTGTCGGCCGCGTTCGCGGAGGTTCTCGATTACGCCGAGCGCCGCACCCGCGCCTGCATCAAGGAGCTGAAGGACGGTCGCTACACGGCGCGCGACGTGCTCGAAGCGCGCGAGGGCGACCTCCACATCGTGCTCAGCGCGATCGTCGAGGGCGACCGCATGACGCTCGACTTCAGCGAGACCGACGCCCAGCACGAGGGCAACCTGAACTGTCCGCTCGCGGTCACCCGCTCGGCCTGCTATTTCGCGATCCGCGTGCTGACCGATCCCGACATCCCCCCTAGTGCCGGCGCCTACCGCCCGATCGAGGTGATCGCTCCCGACGGGTCCCTGCTGAACGCCCGCTCGCCCGCCGCCGTGGTGGGCGGCAACGTCGAGACCTCCTCGCGCGTGGCCGACGTCGTGCTCCGCGCTTTCGGCCGCGCGCTCGGCCAAGGGACCATGAACAACGTGACGCTGGGCTCAGAGGACGTCGTGTACTACGAGACGATCGGCGGCGGCCAGGGCGCGTGCCCCGACGCGGACGGTCCGAGCGGCGTCCACGTTGCGATGAGCAACACGCTGAACACGCCGATCGAGGCGCTCGAGCTCGAGTTCCCACTGCGCATGACCGAGTACGCGCTGCGCCGCGACTCCGGTGGCGCCGGCGAGTTCCACGGGGGCGACGGCGTGATCCGCGAGCTCGAGGCCCTCGCCCCGCTCAGCTACTCCTTGATCACCGAGCGCCGCCGCCACGCGCCGGCCGGCGCCGAGGGAGGCAAGCCCGGCACCACCGGCCGCAACCTGCTCGACGGCGAGGAGTTGCCCGCCAAGGCGATCGGCCGCCTGGAGCCCGGCCAGCGCCTCCGCGTCGAGACGCCAGGCGGTGGCGGGCACGGCGCACCGCGGTAGCGCTGTTCGCAATCCGCGCAGACGTTCGACATCCGGTTTGAATCGATGCCGCAGCGGAAAGGGGCATGGCAGATGATGCGCGCTTTTCGGCACGGACCGGCGCTCGCTCGTGCGGTCCGATACGAGTTCCTGTGCCGATTCGCACACACCTCTGGGAGTCGCCCCACCGCTTCGGAGCCCCGTCCCACGGTAAACCCACTGATTTGCGGTGATATTTGGCGATTTGCGGTTGCTCGCGTACAATCGCTTCGTCCTGTGCCGCAGTCGCACGAGGTGCCGCGCACGGGACTTTCCCTCGTTTTCAACCCCCGTTTCCTAAACTTCTAAATGCCGATTGCTTTCAAAGAATGGGCCGTGACCGTACGAGCCCTGGCGGAAGGTGAGCAACTGCTCACGCTTCGCAAGGGCGGTATTCGCGAGCCCGAAAAACATTTCCAGCTCGACTACGAGCGGTTCTTCCTGTACCCGACCTTCGACCACCAGTGCTCGGACCTCGTGCGCGAGTCGCACCAGCCCGAGCTCGCCCGCGCGCTCGAGGAGGGCGTGTGGAGCGATGGCGAGCCCCCTCCCCATGCTCTGCGCCGCGGGACGGAAATCCCGCAGCCGGATCGCGTCCGCATCCGGGCCTGGGCCGAGGTGGCCGCGCACTACACGATCACCGACCGGCGGACGGTCGACGCCCTGTCGCCGTTCTACGTCTGGACTCCCGATTACGCCGAGAAGCGACTGGCGTGGAAGCGCCGTCACCCGCTTCACGTGATCCTGCTGCGGACCTATCGGATCCCGCGGCCGGTGACCGTCAAGGTGCGCGACGAGTACGGCGGCTGTCGGTCGTGGCTCGAGCTCACCCGCGAGCTGCCGTTCGAGGGCACCCCGGTGCTGTCGGACGAGGAGTTCGAGCGGGCGTCCGAGGAGATCTCGTCGATCGCCTCGGATCGCGT
>JAFAYP010000432.1 GCA_019240305.1 Solirubrobacterales bacterium | reverse complement strand
TACACGCCGGGATGGTGGGATCGCCACATCGACGACTGCCTCGAGGATCACGGGGCGAACATCGTGGTCTGGGGCGACCCCAACCCCGATCTCCTGAGCGATATCGACCCGGCCCGCACGGGACGCGACAGCATGCCGCTGACCGGTGCGCTGCACGCGATGCACTCGAGCGGCGAGGTCAACTGGACGGTGGTGCCCGGCGTCTCGGGCGGGGTGGCCCGCCGTCTGCTCGGCACCGACGACATCGAGGCGCTGTGGGAACTCTACGCCCCGATCCTGCGGCTCGACGCCGATGATCCGGTGAGTGCGTGGCGCGAGCACATGGGACATCTACGGGACCGCGCCGCCGCGCTAAACGCCCGCGGCTTCGAGGCGCTCCGCTTCCAGGGTCCGGGCACCGACCTGACCCTGGGTCTGCTGCGCGGCGCGATGTGGCTCACCGCGGCGTTCGAGACGAACTGGGGCCGCGAGATGATCGCCAACATGCCCACCGAGGAGGTGTTCACCACGCCCGACAATCGCGTGGCGGACGGGACCGTGACGGCCACGCGGCCGTTCCAGCTCATCGGCGGGCCGACCGTGGAAGGGCTCAGGCTGCGCTTCGAGGCCGGCCGCGTGGTTGAGGTCGAGGCGGAGCTAGGCGCGGATGCGGTCCGCGCCCGGCTCGAGAGCGACGCCGGCGCGGTCAGGTTAGGCGAGGTTGCGCTGGTCGACGGAACCTCACCGATCGGGCGCAGCGGCCGCGTGTTCAACGACATCCTGTTCGACGAGAATGCCACCTGCCACGTCGCGCTTGGCAACGGCTATGCGTTCACCGTGGCCGACCTCCCGTCCGACCGGGCCGGCCGGGAGCAGCGCGGCTTCAACGTGTCGGGGATCCATCAGGACCTGATGATCGGCGGTCCCGAGGTGACGGTCGACGGGCTCGACGCCGTGGGCAACGCGACGCCGATCGTGCGCGACGACAGGTGGGTGCTTCAGTAGCCTCTCATGCGACGGCAGCGAGCTGCTGAGCAACGCGAGGTCGGGCCGGTGGCCACTGATTGATCGGGTGGCGCGTGGCCGCCCACAGGTGCTGGACCGCGTACGCCCGCCACGGCCGCCACCGCTCGGAGTGGGCGGTCAGGGCAGACCGGGCGCCCGGGAGACCGAGCGCCTCCGCGCCGCGACGCACGCCGAGGTCGGTGGCCGGGAAGGCGTCGGGATCGCCAAGCGCGCGCATCGCGATGATCTCGCTCGTCCAGGGGCCGACGCCCGGCAGCGCCTCGAGTACGGCGCGAGCGCGCTGGCGGTCGGCCCCCGGGCTGAGTTCCAGCTCGCCCGAGCGCAGCGCGGCAAGAAGCGCGTGCAGGGTGGCTTGGCGGCTGGCCGGCATCGCCAGCTCGATCTCTGTGAGCGCGTCGACGCTCGGGAAGACGCGGGTCAGGTTGCCGCCGGGATCGGACACCGGCTCGCCGTACAGGGCGGCCAGCCGGCCGGCATGCGCGCGCGCCGCGGCGGTCGAGATCTGCTGGCCCAGCACCGCGCGAATCGCCATCTCGGCGCCGTCGACGGTGCGCGGCACGCGGCGCCCCGGAAATCGTGCGATCAGCGGCGCCAGATCGGGGTCCTCCGCGAGCCGGCGATCGATCGCATCGGGGTCGGCATCGAGGTCGAGCAGCCAGCGGCATCGGGCGATGGCCGCGCTGAGGTCGCGCAGGTCGGCCAGCCACAGCCGGCAGGCGATGTGGTCGGGCTCCGGGGTGAGCTCGGCCACCGCGACCCCGAACGGAAGCCGAAGCGTCCGGCGATAGGTCCGGCCGTGGATTTCCTCAATGCCGGGAATCGCGGTGGCGGCCAGATGGCCGAACAGGTTCTCGGGGCAGAGCGGCCGGCGGAACGACAGCCTGAGGCGCAGCCCGTTTCCCGGCGGAGCCGAGCGTGCGGCGGAGGCTGAGCGCGCCGCACGCCGGCGCAGCTCGGTCGGGGCGAGGGCGAACACCGCGCGCACGGAGGCGTTGAACTGCCGGATGCTCGCGAACCCGGCCGCGAAGGCGATGTCGGTCATCGGCAACGAGCTCGTCTCGATCAGCGTGCGCGCCGCCTGGGCCCGCTGCGCGCGAGCCAGAGCCAGCGGGGCGGCGCCCAGCTCGGCCACCAGCACGCGCTGGAGCTGCCTCACGCTGTAGCCGAGCGCGGCGGCCAACCCCGATACGCCTTCGCGGTCGATCACGCCGTCGGCGATCAAGCGCATGGCGCGGGCCACCACGTCACCGCGCGCATTCCATTCCGGCGAACCGGGCACAGCGTCCGGCCTGCAGCGCTTGCAGGCGCGAAAGCCGGCCTGCTGACACGCCGCCGCGGACGGGTAAAAGCGCACGTGCTCGGGCTTGGGCGTCCTGGCCGGGCAGCTCGGCCGGCAGTACACGCCGGTCGAGGTCACCGCGGTGAAGAACCAGCCATCGAACCGGCGATCCCGGGCATCCAGCGCCCGATAGCACTTCTCGAAGTCCTCGATCACTGGCGCCGAGCGTGGCAGACCGCGCGTGCGCCGTCTAGCGCGTTTGCGACACGATCCACCCGTCGGGGACGGGAACCGGCTCGAGCGCCAGGCGGATGGGCCCGGTGGCCGGGAAGCGCACCTCGACGCGGAGCCCGCCGTGCTCGCCCGGCACGATGTCGAGCACCGCGTCATGGGCGGCGGCGATCGCGGCCACGATCGAGAGCCCCAGCCCAAAGCCTCCCGGATGGCCGCGTCGATCGGGCGCCATGCGCTGGAACGGCGTGAGCAGCCGGTCGATCTCGCCGGCCGGCACCACCGGCCCGCTGTTGAGGACGCTGATTGCAGCCACACCGTCGCGGCTGCTCATTCGGACACGTACGTATCCGTCTGGCACGTTGTGCTGGATGGCGTTCTGAAGCAGGTTCGAGACCAGCCGGACGAGCAACGGTCGGTCGCCCCGCACCGTCAACGGCGACAGAGCGACGTCCATCTCGAGGCGCTGGGCGCCCGCGTCGTGCGCGCGCAGGGCGTCCCTGACCACCGTCTCCAGCTCGAGCGGCTCGCGGCGTCGGATTCCCTGCTCCCCTTGGGCGAGGGCGAGCAGCGCGTCGATCAACTGCTCCTGCTGCTCGCTCTCCTCGAGCGCCTCGCGACAGGCCTCGCGGAACGTCCCCGTGGTGGCGTGGGGGTCGGTTACCACCATCTCGAGCAGCGCACGGGAGGCGGTCAGCGGCGTGCGCAGCTCGTGCGATGCGTTGGCCACGAAGCGGCGCTGCGCGTCATAGACCCGCTCGAGCGGGCGGAGCACCCGCCCGGCCACCAGCCAGCCCAGCCCGCCCGAGATCAGCGCCATGATGGCCAGCGCGATGGCCGACTCGATCTCGAGGTTGTGCAGGTCGGCGATGCGCTGGCGCGCCCCCACGTACCTCACCGTGGCCTGACCGGCGGGCGTCGTCAGCACCCGGCGCACGCTCGGCGGCAATAGCTGCCAGTCCGGTATGGGTTTCTGCGTACCGACGGGCCCTGCGGGAACCCGGTTGTTCGGGACGGATTTGGGCTTGCGCGCGATCGTGAACACGCCGCCCGGGTCGGCGGTCATGGTGGCGTGCGAGACGAGCGCGTAGGTGACCGCGAGCAGCGCGGCCCCGCAGGCCAGGAACAGCCCGCCATAGAGCAGCGTGAGCCGCCAGCGAACCGCCGTCTTGGGGTGGCGCAGACGACCCGCCGTGATCATGCAGCGCTCCCCAGTGGCGGATCCCCGATCCGGTAGCCGACCGGCGTGACGGTCTGGATGAGGGGCGGATCCCCCAGCTTCGCCCGCAGCCGGCTCACGGTCATCCGCACGGCATTGGTAAACGGATCGGTCGCGTCGTCCCACGCTCGCTGAAGGATCTCCTCGGTCGAGACCACGGCACCTTCGGCGCACAGCAGCACCTCGAGCACGGCGAACTCCTTGGGGGTGAGCGACAGAGCCCGTCCGCCCCGCGTGACCACGCGCTGGGCGCTGTCGAGCTCCAGGTCGCGAAAGCCGAGTCGAGGCGGTAGCACCCGGCGCGAGCGCCGGGCCAGCGCGCGGATCCGTGCCACGAGCTCGACGAGGTGAAACGGCTTGGCGAGATAGTCATCGGCCCCGATACCGAGGCCCTCCACGCGGTCCTCGATCGACCCGGCCGCGGTCAACATGAGCACCGCGCTGCGACCCTCGGCGACCAGCGAACGGCAGACCTCGTCGCCGTGCACGCCGGGCAGGTCGCGATCGAGCACCACCACGTCGTAATCGGTGAGCGCCGCACGCTCGAGTGCCTCGCGCCCATCGAACGCCATGTCGACGGCCATGCCCTCGCGGCGGAGCACCGCGGCCACCGTCGCGGCCAAGCGGGCGTGGTCCTCCACCATCAGCACTCTCATCGCGCCTTCATCCCGGGTCTGGGGGAGCGCCGGCGCGGGAGCGGTCCCGCGCCGGCGTCGATGCCCCAGGATGGCGCACGGCTGGTAACAGGGGCATAACAGCGTTACGGGGCCGTTAGCCCCTGGGCCCTAGACCTGTCACTCATGAGCAACCCGCGCCCCGGTCGCCTCGCTGTCCTCGTGTCATCGGCCTGCGCCTTGCTCGTCGGTGCACTGCTCGCCGCCTGCGGAGGATCTACCGGCCAGCCGGTTGGCACAGGCACCGGCGCCGCCAGCACCGCGCCGGGCGGTAAGACCCGCGACATCGAGTTCTCCGACTGCATGCGCTCGCACGGGGTGACGAACTTCCCCGATCCCGGTCCGAACGGGCTTCAGATCCCCGTGAGCGTCAACCCGCGGTCGCCCGGCTTCCGCTCAGCTCAAGCGGCCTGCAAGCGATATCTGCCAAACGGCGGGAATCCGCCGGCGACTCCGGCGGTCGACCGGGCGGCGGCGGTCACCCTCGCCAAATGCATGCGCACGCACGGCGTGTCGGACTTTCCCGATCCGGCCTTCACTGCACCGACCAGCGCCCCGCGGGTCCTCGTGATGCGCGGGATGGTGTTCGCGATCCCCTCCTCGGTCGACCCCAAGGCGCCGGCCTTCCAGCAGGCGGCACGCGCGTGCGGGTTCGGCCAACGCTGAACGGTCAGACGGCCACCGCGGCGATCGGTTCGGACGGCAGGCTGACCGTCACCAGGAGTCCGCCGCCCGGGGCGGGCTCGGCGGTGATCTCGCCGTCGTGGGCAAGCACAATCGCACGAGCGATCGATAGGCCGAGGCCGTAGTGACCGTTTGCCGCCGTGCGCTGTGCACCACCGCGCTGGAACGGCTCGAACAGTCGCTCCAGATCACCGGGATGAATCGTCTCGCCACCGTTGACCACGCGCAGCACAGCCCGGTCACCTGCGACCTTCGTAGTCACCTGCACCCGGCCGCCCTCAACGTTGTGACGCACCGCGTTGTCGAGCAGGTTGGCGATCAGGCGCTCCATCATCGCGCGGTCGCCGCGGACGCGAGCGGGGGCCAGCTCGAGCGTGATTTCGATTTGTCGTTGCTCTGACTCGGCCCCCACCGTTTCGGCCTCGCGATGCACCAGCGGCACGAGATCGACCGGCTCGCGGTACTCGAGCCCGCGCTCGCTGGTGGCCAGCGTGAGCAGCGCCTCGAGGAGCCGCTCCTGGTTACGGCCCGAGGTCAGCAGCTCCTCGCACACCGCGCGGAAGCTGGCCACGCTCGCGTTCGGATCGGACAGGGCGACCTGGAGAAGGGTCCGCTCGAGCGTCAGCGGCGTGCGCAGCTCGTGCGCCGCGTTGGCCACGAACCGCCGCTGCGCGGCAAATGAGGCCTCAAGCCTGGAGAGCAGGTCGTCGACGGTGTCGCCCAGCTGCTTGAACTCGTCGTCCGGGCCAGCCAACGCGAGCCGCTCGTGCAGGTTCCCGGCGGTGATCGCCCGGGCACCGGCGGTCATCTGGCGCAGCGGACGCAGCACCCTTCCGGCGGCGAACCAGCCGAGCACGGCGGAGGCGCCGGCCGCGAGGACCAGCGTCAACCACGAGACCGCGAGCACCCGGGCCACGTCGGCAGAGTGCTGCTGGGAGACCACGTTATGCACGATTGAACCCGCCCGGTCGGGCACGGCGGACACGGCCCGGCTCCCGCTCACCGCGATCGCGTCCCCGGTCTGCACCACCAGGAAGATGACCACCACGATCGCCGTGCCGAGCAGCAGGAATAGTCCCGAGTACATCAGCGTGAGGCGCAACCGCGCGCTGCGCAGCGATAGGCGCCGCCACCGGCGCGGGATCAGCCTCCTGCGCATTGCCACGGTCGTCATATCCGATAGCCCGCTTCGCGCACGGTTTCGATCAGCGGCGGGTCGCCGAGCTTGGCGCGCAGGCGACCCATGGTCGTTTTGACCGTACTGGTGAACGGGTCGGCGGCCTCGTCCCACACGCGGGCG
>JAFAYP010000466.1 GCA_019240305.1 Solirubrobacterales bacterium | reverse complement strand
CGGGTCGCGCAGCCACTACTTCGGCAAGCTCTCCGGCGGCCAGAAGCAACGCCTGTCGATCGTGCTGGCGTTGATCGGCCAGCCCGAGATCGCGGTGCTCGACGAGCTGACCACCGGCCTCGATCCCGAGGCCCGTCGCGACACCTGGAAGCTGATCGAGGGGGTGCGCGAGCGCGGGGTCACGATCGTGCTCGTCACCCATCTGATGGAGGAAGCCGAGCGGCTGTGCGACCGGGTCGCGCTGATCGATCGGGGCAGGGTCATCGCGCTCGGCAGTCCCGACGCATTGGGCCGGCAGGCCGCGACGAGCAAGCGGATTCGTCTCACGGCACCAGGGCCGCGCGGGGAAGCGGCGCTCGGGGCGCTTCCCGAGGTCCGGGCGCTCGAGCGCCACGGCGCCGACCTCGTCGTGTCCGGCTCCGGCGATCTGCTGACCGCCGTGGTGCTGGCGTTGCACGAGGCCGGTCTGCGCCCCGAGGACGTCCGCGCCGAGGCGGCAAGCCTCGAGGACGCGTTCCTGCGACTCACCGACGAGTCGGCCCACGAGATCACGAACACGGAGACATACCGATGAGCACCCCGGCCTTTGATCTGAGCCCCCGGCGACGCCGCGCCTTCGGCCTGCTCCTCGCCACCGAGATGAAGATCGGGCTGCGCCGCCCGGTCGCGCCGTTCGTGGCGATCGGCATCCCACTCGCACTGCTGGTCATCTTCGGCAGCATTCCGGCGACGACACGTCCGGCAGCGGCACTCGGCGGGATCTCCTTCTTCACGCTGTATGTCCCGACGCTGCTCGTGTTCGTGCTGATCGCCGTGGGCCTGGGCGGTCTCCCCCAGCAGCTGGCGGGCTACCGAGAGCAGGGCGTGCTGCGCCGGCTCTCGACCACGCCGGTGCCGCCGTCGTGGCTGCTGGCCGCCCAGCTCACGGTCAGCCTGATCTTCGCCACGATCGGGATCACGATCCTGCTCGGTGTGGGCGCCGCTGCGTTCGGACTCGCGCTCCCAACGACCCTCGGCGGATGCCTCGTCGCCCTCATCACGCTCGTGCTCACGGTGGGGGCGACACTCGGCCTCGGCCTGTGCGCGGCCGCGCTGGCCTCGAGCCCCCAGGTGGCAGGCGCGTTCCAGGCGCTGTTCTTCTACCCGCTGGCGTTCTTCTCCGGTCTGTACGTCCCGCTCCAGGAGATCCACTCGCCGCTGATCACCGACATCTCCAAGGTGCTGCCGACCGGCGCCGGATTCAGCGCCCTGCACGCGTCCTTCCTGGGGCACTCGCCGGGCATGGAGTCCCTGCTCGTGCTCTGTGCCTGGGCGGTCGGCACGAGCGTGGCGGCCGCCCGTCTGTTCCGCTGGGAATGAGACGCGCCTCAGCGCGCCACCGAGATCTGGACCGTGAAGTCACTCGGGTTGATCGCCGTGGTCGCCGGCATCCTGGCCGCGATCGGCCACCCTCGGGCACATCGAGGGCGCGGTAGGCGGCGTCTCGAGGGCGCGGTAAGCGGCGTCCGGCGTCCGCGCGACCGCTGGACCGCTAGACCGCGACCCGGCTGAGCAGCGTACGCAGGGTCGCGCGCTGCTCGTCGCTGAGCGCGGCGAACAGCTCGTCGCCGAGGCTCTCCTGGGCGCGCTCGGCGCGCTCGAGCGCGCCGCGTCCCTGGTCGGTCAGCTCGACCACGTGCCGACGGCGGTCGGCGGGATCACGCCGGCGCTCGACGTAGCCAATCTCCTCGAGCTCGTTCAGGAGCAGCACGCAGTTGTTGGGGTCGAGCCACAGGGCCTCGCACAGCTGCTGCTGAAGGGCCGGTGTCCCGGCGTTCAGATAGCTGAGCAGCATCAGCTGGCGCAGCTTGAGCCCGAGCAGGTCCTCGGTGCTCCGCTTCTTGATGGCCGTCGCCAGGCGCATGAGCATCACCACCGTCCCCGGCGAAGTGTCTACAGCCATCGCGATTTGCAGGGTATCAGGATTATCATCTAGCACAGAATGATAGTCCATGATACAGTGATCATCAACAAGTAAGCGGAAAGCTACGACGAGAGGATGATCACAATTCTCACGAGCTTAATCACGGGAGAGCGCCGGCGCTGGGTCGCGCTGGCAGTGGTCTGCATGGGCCAGCTGATGATGGTGCTCGATGCCACCATCGTGAATGTTGCGCTGCCGTCCATGCAGCGGGACCTCGGCTTCTCGCAGGCCAATCTCGCCTGGGTCGTCGACGCGTACATGATCGCGTTCGGCAGCTTCCTCCTACTCGCGGGACGGCTCGGCGACCTGCTCGGCCGCAAGCGAATGTTCTTGATCGGGTTGGTCGTGTTCACGCTGGCCTCGGTCGCCTGCGGGCTGGCGGACGGTCAGGCGGTGCTGATCGGCGCCCGCTTCATCCAGGGTCTCGGCGGCGCGGTCGCCTCAGCGGCCGTGCTCGCCCTGCTGGTCACAGAGTTCCCGCGCCCGCACGAGCGCGCGATCGCGATGAGCGTCTACACGTTCATCATCTCCAGCGGCGGCTCGATCGGCTTGCTGGCCGGCGGCGTCCTGACCCAGGCCGTGAGCTGGCACTGGATCTTCTTCATCAACGTCCCGATCGGCCTGCTGACCTTCGTCCTCGGGCGCGGACTGATCAACGAGACCGAGCGCCTGGGCACGCGCGGCGGCATCGACGTGGCGGGTGCGCTGCTGGCCACGCTCGCGCTCATGCTCGGTGTGTACGCGATCGTCAAGGCCAGCCAGTACGGCTGGGTCTCGGCTCACACGATCGGCTTCGGGAGCGCCGCGGTGGCGCTGCTCGGTGTGTTCGTCGCGGTGGAGTCCCGCGTGGCCAACCCGATGTTCCCCTTGCGGATCCTGCGGGTTCCGGGGCTGGCCGCCTCGAGCGTGGTGCGCGGCTTCCTGGTTACCGGGATGTTCTCCACGTTCCTGCTCGGGGTGCTCTATCTCCAGCACGTGCATGGGTACGGTGCCCTGCGCACCGGGCTGGCGTTCCTGCCCCTCACGCTGGCCCTCGGGTTGCTCTCGCTCGGCCCGACCGCCCGGCTGATGGAGCGCTTCGGGCCGACCCGCGTGCTGCTCGCGGGGCTGATCGCGATCATTGCGGCGCTCGTCCTGCTCGCACAACTGCCCGCGCACGTCGCGTACGTGCCGGCGATCTTCGGTCCGTTCGTGCTGCTCGGGATGGGCGCCGGTCTGTCGTTCCTGCCGCTGACCACGATCGCGATGGCCGAGGTTCCGGTCGGGGACGCCGGTCTGGCCTCGGGCATCGTCAACGCCTCGCTGCAGATCTCGGCCGCGATCGGCATCGCCGCGCTCGGGACCGTGGCCGCCGAGCGCACCAAGGTGCTGGCCGGCCTCGGGCAGCACCCGCTCCAGGCGCTCACCGGCGGGTTCCACCTGGCCTGGGCGATCGGCGCCGGGGCAGTGGCCGTCGGCGCGCTGGTCACCCTGCTGTGGCTGCGCCCACCGACCCAGTCTGAGGCGGAGCTGACGCGCCTGGAGGAAGACGAGTCGGTCGAGCTCGGACTGGAGGCCGCGTGATGACCGCCGCGACCAGCGCCCCGGTGCGGCGATCGCTCGATCGAGCCCGTCATCGCAAGCCGCTGAGGCTGCAGATCACCCGCCGGCGGACGGGCCATTCGGGCACCGAGCAGTTCGTGACCCAGGTCAGGTTCGACGGCCGAGAGGCGGTGGTCGTTCCGTGGGAGGCCGGCGGCTCCGAGCCCCACGGGGCTCCCGTGGGCGTCTGAGCAGATCGCCTGTCGAGCTGGGCCTCGAGCGCTACATACCGAGGGCACTTCTGCCGACTATGAGCGCAGGAGGACACCCCCCAGCATCCCATGGCACCCCCGGCCTTCATCGCTCGCCAGCCGATCTTCAACCACAAGCTCGACGTGGTGGGTTACGAGCTGCTGTTCCGCGGCCGCGGCTACGCCGCCGGTGCCCAGATCGACGACGCCGCACGGGCCACTGCGACGGTCGTGCTGAACACGCTGACCGAGCTCGACATGAACCGGATCGTGGCCGGCAAGACGGCCTGGATCAACGTGACGCGCGAGTTCGTCCTCGACGACCTGATCATGGCCGTCCCGCCGAGCGTGGTCGGTCTGGAGATCCCGGAGACCGAGCAGTTCGACGACGAGATGATCGACGCGCTGCGCGAGCTCAAGGGCGCCGGCTACCGCCTGGCCCTCGACGACTTTCGCTGGCGGGAGGGCTCGGACGCCGTGCTCGACCTGTTCGACGTCGTCAAGCTGAGCATGCCCGAGCTCGGCCGCCAGCAGATGCGGGAGCTGACGGCGCGGCTGAAGCCATACTCGGGCAAGGTACTGGCCGACAAGCTCGGGACCCGTCCCGATCACGAGGTCTGCATCGCCGCCGGCGCCGACCTGTTCCAGGGCTATTTCTTCTGCCGCCCGGCGGTCGTCGGAACGCGCGGGATCACCGCGAACCGGCTCGCGCTGCTCCAGGTGGTCGCCGCGCTCAACGACCCGAGCATCGAGCTCTCGGACATCGAGCAGCTGGTCGTGCGCGACGTCGCCCTGAGCTTCCGCCTCTTGCGCTACGTGAACTCCGCGTTCTTCGGCCTGCGTGGCGACGTCCGCTCGATCGGGCAGGCGCTCGCGCTGCTCGGCCTGGAGAACGTCCGGCGCTGGGCCACGCTGAGCACGCTGGCCAGCGTCGACAACAAGCCGACCGAGCTCACCCTCACCGCGCTCATCCGCGCTCGCTTCTGCGAGCTGGCCGGTGCGCATCGGGGAATCGGCAGCACCGCCGAGCTGTTCACGCTCGGACTGTTCTCGGTGATCGACGGCATGATGGACGCGCCGATGCACGACGTGGTCGCCTCGCTTCCCCTGGCCGACGACATGCGCGACGCGCTCGTCCAGCGCCGCGGACCGATGGGACAGCTGCTCGACTGCGTGACCGAGCTTGAGACCGGCGAGGACGGACCAGCGAGCGCGATGATTCCCAAGGCCGGCGAGGTGTACCTCGAAGCGCTGATGTGGGCCAACGGCGCGGCCGAGTCGCTGTTCGGGGAGCCCGGCAAGGCGCCGGCCGGCACGCGCGCCGCTCGGAGCGCTCCCACCAGCCGGCGATCCGCCGTCGCGGTCGACGCCGCCGCCAGCACGGCACCCCCTGTCTCGGACGCCGTGCCTGGCTTCGCGATTGGCGCGCCCGGACTGCGCCGGGGTCGCCTGCGCCGCGTCTGGGCCCGCTGCCTCGCCCTGTTCGGGCGCAGGGTCAGTGAAGCGCGCACCTGACGCAGCACTACTCTCTGCGGCCTGAACGCGCCCGCCTGGCCCGATCCCTCGGAGCTGCGCATCGGCCTCGGCTGCATGCGCCTGTCGACCGAGCCCGAGGCTGAGCGCGACGGCGCACTGGCCGCCGACACGATCGCCGCCGCGCTCGAGGCCGGCATCACCGTGTTCGACACCGCGCACGCGTATGGGCGCGACGGGAGCGAGCTGGGTCACAACGAGCGGCTCCTGGCCGCCGCCCTCGGCGCGAGCGGCGCCGGTCGCGCGGCGGTCCGGCCACGGATCGTGACCAAGGGCGGGATGACCCGTCCGGCCGGCGCCTGGGTGCCCGACGGGCGGGCCAAGCGGATCCTGGCCGACTGTGAGGCCAGCCTGATCGCGCTCGGGGGCCTGAGCATCGACCTGTATCTGATCCACGCGCCCGATCCCCGCACGCCCTGGCCAACGACCGTGCGCGCACTGGCCCGGCTGCTCGACGCGGGCCTGGTGAGCCGGGTGGGTCTCTCCAACGTCAGCCGCCACCAGCTCGACGCGGCGCTCGAGCTGGTTCCGGTCGCCGCGGTCGAGGTCGCGCTGAGCGTGTACGACGACCGCGCTATGCGCGGCGGGATCGTCGAGCGATGCGAGGAGCTCGGCATCGCCCTCATCGCCCACTCGCCGCTCGGCGGACCCCGGCGCGCCGGCACGCTGGCCCGTCGCGCGGCGCTGGCCGAGGCGGCGGCCAGCTGCGGGGCCACGCCGGCCGAGGCCGCGCTGGTCTGGCTGCTCGCGCTCTCGCCGGTGATCGTCCCCATTCCTGGGGCCCGGCAGCCGACCACCGTGCGCTCGGCCGCACGCGCCGCCTCCCTCGCCCTCGATCCCGACGTCACCGCCATCCTCGCCCGCGCCATGGACCCCGGCCGCCCCCGACGTGGCGCCGGGCCCGCGCGGGCGCCGAGCCGGGCGTCATCCGGCGCCGAGGTCGTGTTGATCATGGGGATCCCCGGCGCCGGCAAGACCCGCCTGGCCCGCGACTACCTCACCCGCGGGTACGTTCGCCTGAACCGCGACGAGCGGGGCGGCGCGCTGCGCGAGCTTGCCACGGAGCTCGGGCACGAGCTCGAGACCGGTGCCCGGCGCGTCGTCCTCGACAACACCTATCTCACCCGGGCCGCCCGCAGCTACGTGATCGAGACCGCCGCCCGCCACGGCGTCCCGGCTCGGTGTGTCTGGCTACGGACGCCGTTGGCCCAGGCGCAGGTGAATATGGTCGAGCGGCTGCTCGAGCTGGGGGCGGGCGCTCTGCCCACACCGGTGCAGCTGCGGAGCTTGGCCCGGCGCGAGCCGGGCGCGCTCGCCCCCACCCAGCAGATGCGCGCGCTGCGTGAGCTCGAGCCGCCGTCGCTCGACGAGGGCTTCAGCGCGGTCGAGGCGATCCCGTTCGCCCGCGCACCGAACCGCGCCCGCAGCGGGACCGGCGTCTTCCTGGCGGCGTCGGCGCTGGCCCGGGACGACTGGAGGGACGCCCTCACGACTCCCGCCGATCCGCACCTGGTCTTCGACTGGCGCCCCGACGCCCCGCCCAACGTCCTCGCTCCCGCGGCCGAGCGCCTGCGCGCCGCGGTGAGCGGACCGGTCGAGATCGCGGTCTGCCCGCACGGCGCGGGTCCCCCGCGCTGCTGGTGCCGGCCGCCGCTGCCCGGGCTGCCACTCGCCTTCGCGCGTGTCCACGACCTCGATCCGGCGCGCTGCGTGCTGCTCGGTACCTCGTCGGCCCACCGGACGCTCGCCGCCGCGCTGGGCGCCCGCTACGTGCTTATCTCGCCCTAACGGACGCGATGATCGTCGCGGCGCAGCGCGTCGGTGAACCGGCGCGGTACCGCCGCGTCCTCGCCCTCCTCCCACAGCGTGATCACCACCAGCTCGCTGCCCTCCTGGCGGCACACGTACACCACATCACGCCGACGCTCGTCACGCACCAGGACCGTGCCTCCGGGATCGCGCTGGGCGCGGCCCGCCGCGTGGGCGCGCGCAACCGCCGAGGCGATCTCGGTCTTGGCATCGAGCGTGCCGCGCACCCGCTGGCGGTAGCGCTCGGCCGCGTGGTCAGTCACCGCTACCAGCACACCCACGCAGACTCCTGGCTCGCCACCGCGAGCGCGACGGTACTACACCTCGCGCGCCTGCGCGGACGCGCGCAGCAACGCGCGGACGTCGGCCACCGGCCCGAGGTGGGCGAGCTTCTCCGGGTTGACCACCGACCTCAGCGCGGCGATCTCCCCGCCGGCGATGTCGAGCGCCCACACCCCGATCAGCCGCTCCTCGCCGTCGAGCAGCAACGCGCCGGGCGCGCCGTTGACCTCGACCGGACGGATCGAGGCCCCCGGAATCCGCGACCCCACTCGAGTCCAGGCGAGCAGGGCACGCGCGACGCGGCTTCGTCCCCGCAGCGGACGGGTCAGCGCCGGCACCTTGCCGCCGCCGTCGCCGGTCAGTTGAACGTCGTGCGCCAAGAGCGCCTCGAGCCCGGCCAGATCGCCCTGCTGGACGGCGGCGAAGAACCTGCGGCCCAGCTCGTCGCGCTGCTCGCGCGAGGTCTGAAACCGCGGCCGTCCCTGCTCGACGTGCGACCGGGCCCGGCTGGCCAGCTGACGCACGTTTACCTCGCTCTTGCCGACGATCCGGGCGATCTCGTCGTAGCCGTAGTCGAACACGTCGCGCAGCAGGAGCACCGCCCGCTGCTCGGCGGAGAGGCTCTCGAGCAGCACGAGCAGCGCCAGCGACAGCGAGTCCGCCATCTCAGCCTGGCTGGCCGGATCGTCACGGGTGTCGGTCAGCAGCGGCTCGGGCAGCCACTCCCCGACGTACTGCTCGCGGCGCACGCGAGCCGAGCGAAGCGAGTCGATGGCCAGCCGCGTGGTCACCGTGGCCAGATACGCCCGTGGCGACTCGATCGGCTCGCCGGCCTCGAGCGCGCCGAGCACGCGCAGCAGTGCCTCCTGGACGACGTCCTCGGCCTCGGCCACGCTGCCCAGCATCCGGTAGGCGATCGCGAACGCGGTTGGACGCAGCTCCTCGAGCAGCTGTCCGGTCTCGCTCACGCCGCGAGCCCCGTCCGCCAGCTCGGGTGCTTGGGCTGCCAGCCCAGCTCGCGCTTGGCCTTCGCGTTGGACGCCCCGCGGATCTCGGTCATCATCACCGCGCCGGCCTCGCCGGCCAGCACCCGGCCGAGGACCCGCGGGACGCGCATCGGCTTCTTCGCCCCGAGCGTCTCGGCCAGCACCGGCAGCCATTCGGCGACGGGGGCCGGGTCATCGTCGACCACGTTGTAGATGCCGCGGTGGCCGCGCTCGATCGCCGCGACGGTCGCCTCGGCGGCATCGGCGATATGAATGAACGACCACACGCCGGCGCCGTCGCCGACCACCGGGAACTTGCGCCGGCGGACCATCTCGAGCTGCTCACTGCCAGGGGTCATGCTCGTGCCCGGACCATAGAAGGCGCCGTAGCGGAGCACGATTCCCTCCGTCCAGTCGGCACTGAGCACCGCCTGCTCGAGATGGCGGATCGCGTCCATCGACTCGCGCATGTCGGGCACCGGCGACGGGTCAAGCGGATCGTCCTCGCTCTTGACCGGGCCGCCCGTGCGCTCGTAGGGCCAGGCGCCGTAGCTCTGGGCCACGAACCGGCGTACCCCCACCGCGCGACCGGCCGACAGCAGATGATCGGTTCCCAAGGTGCGCAGCCGGTTGGTCGGCGCGAAGGCGCGATCGAAATGGCGAAGATCGAGCGTTCCGATCGCGGTCAGCTGATGGACGATCACATCGGGCCGCGCATGCGCGACCGCCTCGGCCACCTGCACGGGATCGAGCCCGTCGGCCACGACCGGCTCGGCGCCCATGTCCCACAGCTCGCCCTGCTTGGACTCGGTGCGGGTCATTCCGATCACCCGGTGGCCCGCCGCCAGCAGCTGCGGGACGAGTTGCTTGCCCATCGCTCCGGTGGCGCCTGCTACGAAGACTCTCATTTCGGCTCCGTTCGTCGGTTGTCGTCCTCTTGACGAGGCAGCCGGCGATGCTGTGACAGTTGCCGTTGTGCCGGAGCTGGCGGCTGACTACGCGACCGGGAGCCAGCCGAGCTGCTCGGCGGTGATCGCCTCGAGCGCGTCGCGTAGCGCGGCCACCCGCTCGGCCCCGAAACGCTCGGCCCATTCCTGCTCGATCTCGTCGATGATCCCGCGTCCGAGCGCCTGGGCCTCCCGGCCGCGCTTGGTCAGCCGGATGATCTTCGCCCGCCCGTCGCTCGGATCCGGCACCCGCTCGAGGTAACCCCGCCGCTCGAGCTCGGTGGCCACCTCCCCCACCGACTGCTTGGTCATGCGAGCGCGCTCGGCCAGGTCGGTCAGACGCGACCCGTCGGGCTCGATGTTCCCGAACACGCAACCGTGCGTGATGCGGATGTCGCTGTAGGGCGTGTCGGCCACCCGGCGGCCGAGCTCGTCGGCGAAGGCGTCGAAGCCCGCCTCGAGCAGGCCGATCAGGGGGCGCTGCAGGCCGGGGTGTGGATCGCTTGACATTTCGTCAGGACTCCTGATAAGTTTCCCAGACAGTTCGGAAGCCTTACAAGGTTGCCTGACTAGCTTAGCACCCCACGAGGAGGAATCTCAAATGAGTCGCAAGTGGTGGACCTTACTCACGGTGAGCGTCGGGACGTTCATGCTCCTGCTCGACATCACGGTCGTGAACACGGCGCTCCCGTCCATCCAGAAGGACCTGTCGGCGGGCTTCACCGACGTGCAGTGGGTGATCGACGCCTACACGCTGTCGCTGGCGGCGATCGTCCTGACCGCCGGCTCGCTGGCTGACCGATTGGGACGACGGGCGGTGTTCGCGGTGGGGCTGGGCATCTTCTCGCTCGCCTCGCTGGCCGCCGGGCTGGCCCCCGACGCGACGTTCCTGAACATCTCCCGCGCCGTGCAGGGGATCGGTGGCGCGGCCATGTTCGCCGTGTCGCTGGCGCTCGTCGCCCAGGAGTTCCAGGCCGGCCGCGAGCGCGCCACGGCGATGGGCATCTACGGCGCCACGATCGGCGTCTCGGTGGCCGTCGGGCCGCTGGTCGGGGGCGCGATCACCAGTGGCCTCGGCTGGCGCTGGGTGTTCTTCGTGAACGTTCCGGTGGGCGCGGCCGCGATCGCCCTGACCATGTCCAGGATCCGGGAATCTCGCGATCCGAATGCCACCCGCGTGGACTGGGCCGGGCTGCTCAGCTTCAGCACCGCCCTGCTGATGCTGGTGCTGGCCCTCCTGCGCGGTAACGACGAAGGCTGGGGCAGTCCGCTGATCGTCGGCCTGTTCGCCGGCGCCGGACTGCTGCTCGCCGCGTTCG
>JAFAYP010000288.1 GCA_019240305.1 Solirubrobacterales bacterium | reverse complement strand
CTCGTGGGCGAGGACGGCGCGCTGTTCGCCGGGTCCGAGCCGCCCGAGCAGCGGGGTGCCGACGACCACGATCGGATTCTGAGACCCGATCGCCAGCGCATTGGGAACGATCGTGTCGGTGACGTACAGGTCGTACGTGCGCGGCATATCGAGGATCTTGCAGACGGCGAGGTGGTGCGCCCAGAGGTCAGGGAGCTGGCGCTCCCCGACCCGCACGGAGTTGCTGAGGAACATCTGCCTCACCGCGCGCTCGTACTGCCACTCGATCAGCTTGCGCACGACCGTGTCGAGCATCGGTACGGCCTTGAGCGCGGCGGTGGCGGCGCGGTCGGCGGGATGCTCGTAGGCCTTGGAGGAGATGCCCGGGTAGGGCTCGATGTCTGCGGGGAGGGTCTCGACCATACCTGCGCAGCCTACTCTCCTACACTGCCCCGCTTTGATGTTCGCCTTCGAGGAGTTCGCCCGGTGATCGACTCCGCGTCCGCAGCCGGCCGGCTGGCGGCGCTGATTGAGCAGGCCAACTCGGTGGTGGCCCTGACCGGTGCAGGGATCTCAGTGCCGTCGGGCATCCCGGACTTCCGCTCGCCCGGGACGGGGCTCTGGAGCAAGGTCAACCCGATGGAGGTGGCCCACATCGACGCGTTTCGGCGCGATCCGGTCTCGTTCTGGAGCTTCTACGGGCAGCGGTTCCAGACGCTGGATGACAAGCAGCCCAACCCGGCGCACGCGGCGCTCGTCTCACTCGAGCGGGCCGGTCTGCTCGATGCGGTGATCACGCAGAACATCGACCGGCTGCACGCCCGTGCCGGCACCGAGAAGCTGGTCGAGGTGCACGGCTCGATCGCCCAATCGGTCTGTCTCGTCTGCGGCGTACGGTATGAATTGCAGGACGTGCGCGCCCGTCTGGAGGGGGATGCGGATGGGGTGCCGCGGTGCGAGTGCGGCAAGCCGCTCAAGCCGGGCGTGGTGCTGTTCGGCGAGTACCTCCCGGCCGAGGCGATCGCGCGGGCGCAGGAGCTGGCCGCCGGCGCCGAGTTGATGCTGTGCATCGGCTCCTCGCTCGAGGTCTATCCAGTGGCCGGGCTGCCCGAGACGACGCTGGCGGCCGGTGGGCAGATCGCGATCCTCACCCAGGGCCCGACGCCACTCGACCGGCGGGCCGTGGTGCGGCTGGGGGGTGACGTGGTGGAGGAGCTCGAGGCGGTGCTGGCCGCGCTCGGTCTGGCCGGGGCCGCGGCACCGGCGCGCGTGGCGGCGCGGCGGGCTACTCAGACAGCGCCGCCGCTCGAGCCCTGAGCGCGGACTCGATTCGCCCGAGCGCGAACGCGACGGCTTCCTGAGCGGCCGCCTCAGGGCCGCCCCGGAGCGCCGACTGCGCTGCGGCGGCCACGCCGGCGCGGAGCTCGCCGAGTTCGGCCAGGCGCTCACGGAGCTCGGCGGCGGTGGAATCCTCGCCCAGCTCCGCCACGGCGGCGTCGAGGGCGATCACGACCTGGAGCGCGGCGGCGCGGTCGCGGCCCTCGTCGAGATCCAGCCGGGCCCGGAGGGTCAGCTCCTCGCAGGCCAGCGCCGGCTGGCGCCCGGTCAGGAGCGCGGCCAGCCGGGCCTGCGCGGCTGGGATCCGCGTGCGCCGCTGCCGGGGACCGGGATCTACCAGCTCGCGGGCGTCCATCCACTGACCATCGGCGACCTGCTCGCCGGCGCCGTAGCCGAGACGGGCGACGAGCGCCTCGGAGCGGGCGACGCCGTGTGCCCACGGATCGTTGGCGGCGAGGCGGTGGGCGTGCAGGGCTCGGTTGAGCACGGCCAGGCCGACGGCCAGGTCGGGCTCGCCGGCCCGCTTCAGCCACGCCCCCGCGTGTTCGGCGTCGGGCAGCGGCTCCCCGACGTCGACGATGGTTGCCCTGGTCGTCTCGACAAGCGTAGGCTCAGGTTCAGGTTGAGCCTTAGAGGAACGCCGTCGGGTCGCGACACGGCGGCGTTCCCGCGTTCCCAGCGTGCTCAGGACGAGCACGTACTCGGGGGAGGCGCCGGCCGGGTCCTCGCGACGGATCAGGTAGCGGCCGTCGGGCGGGCCGACGGTCCAGGGCAGCTCGAGCTGGGTGAAGCGAAAGAGCGCAGCGATGGGCGCAGGCTATTGCGCGCCGGTCTTGATCGCGTACTTGCTCGGTGAGATCGGGACGATCGGCTCGCTGATCTGGCTGATGCGGTTGATCAGCTTGGTCCACTGGCCGGGCTGCAGGATGCTCCCGGCGACCTCGCCCAGCTTCTTGTTGTTGCCGTAGAGCTGGGTGTAGGCGACCTGGATCCGGTTGGCGTGGTCGGAGAGCTCGATCGCCGCGGGCTGACCCTTGTAGCTCATCAGCGAGACGATCTCGTCGGGGGCCATCGCGCCCTGGAGGGTGAGCAGCCGGCGGATCGTGATGTCGGTGATCGAGCCCTGGCCCTGGTGGCCCTGGATCGGGACGCCGTTGATCGCCGAGATGTCCATGCTCGCGCCGGTGGCACCCGCCGGGTCGATCCCATTGGCGCCAGTCGGCGTGTTGCCGCACTTCAGGCCGCTCACATCGGGCTTCAGGCCCGAGCCGGCGAGGAATTCGATGTCGGCCAGGATCCGCCGGTCGATCGCGCCCGACTGGATGTCCCGCCGGCCGCAGGCGTAGATGGTGACGTTCGGATCGGCAAGCACGCGGGTCTCGAGCTGCTCCTTGGACATCAGCAGGATCTGGCCGATCGTCGGGTTCTTGGCGCCCGGACCGAAGAACGGATCGACGCCCGCCGCGCGATAGACGGCCGTGGCCTCGAGCAGCTTCCATCCGTCGAGGATCGGCTTGGGGTCGATGTACGGGGCGCTCTTGCCGGCGGGCTGGATCATGAACTCCAGATGGGAGGCGTTCGTCGGGGTTCCGGCGCCGAGGCGGCCGAGGATCGTGCCGGCGACCACGACCGAGCCCACCCTGAGCGGTTGGAGCGAGTACTGGTTCTTGGCCAGGTGCAGGACATCGGAGAAGTAGTCCTGGAAGTTCGAGATCTGCGGGCCGCTGGTGGTGATCTGGAGCTTTCCGCCGGCGGCGTAGGAGTTCGGGCGCTTGGGGTTGGCGAACAGCCGCTCCTTGGCCATCGGGGCCGAGATGGTCGGCGTGTCGGCCGGCGCCGAGGTAGCGCTCGCCGGCGGGGTGGTGCTCGCCGGGGTCACCGGCAGTGAGACCTTGGTGGCCGAGGTCTCCTTGGCGACCTTGGCCCCGCTGGTCGGCGCCGGCGTTTGCTGGGTGCCGGCGCTGGCGGCCTGGCTGGGCGCCGGGCTGGACGGGGCCAGCAGTGCCTTGGCGATCGCGGTCGCGCTCACCTTCTGGGGCTTCGGCACCGGGTAGAGGCTCGGGATCGATCCCAGGTTCGCGTACGTGTATGTGTTGCCGGTGGCGTCCTGGAGCTCGATGTAGCGGCCGAGCTGCTGGCTCTGGCCGATCTTGACGATCTTGCCGTCGTTGACCGCGATGACCGGTGAGTTCTGAGCGGCGTAGATCGCGGTGCCTGTCGTGTTGGTGTCGGACTTGACCATGACGGCGGCGTTGGCCGTCTTCACGTGCGTCTTGGCCAGCTTCAGCACGGCGTCGTCGGCGTACTTGGCCGGGGCGGCGACCGGGAAGTGGCCCTGCACGAGGCCGGTGATCGCGTTGATGAACTGCTTGGGCATTCCGCCGATCAGCTCGGCGCGGAGCTCCACCGACTGCACGTACCACCCGGCATGGTTGTACGCGTAAATGGCCTGCGAGAGGTTCGTGGAGGCGCCGGCCGCGTGCAGATACCGCGCGGCGGTGAAGATCGCGTCAGCCGGGTTGTACGGATCCGCGATGCCGTCCCCGTTGGCGTCGACTCCGTAGCGCTTCCAGGTCGACGGCATGAACTGCATCCAGCCCACGGCGCCGGCGGTCGACACCGACAGATTGCGGCCGTAGTCGGTCTCGATCTCGTTGATCGCGGCCAGGATCTGCCACGGCACGTCGTACTGGATGCCCGCCGCCTGGTAGATCGGCAGCAGGAAGGGCGGGATCTGGAAGCTGTCGATGAAGAAGTTCGGGACGCCGATCGGAGCCGCGCCGGGGAGCGCATAGGAGAAGGTGGGGTTGGCCGGGGTCGGGACGCCGCTCTTGGTCACGGCCGGCGGTGGGGTGACCGTGGGCTTCTTCGTCTTGCTCGGCTTCTTCTTGGTGGTCGGTGTGCTCGGCAGCGTGAGGTTGTTGCCGGCTTCGGAGGTGCCGGGGTTCAACGAGGTGATCTTGTGGAGGCCGTTGCCATTACCCCCGCCCTTCGAGCCCGACGTGGGCGAGGGCTTCTTGGTGGCGGTCGAGGTCGACGACGTCGAGGAGGACGACCCCGAGCCGGACGACTTCGGCTTGGGCGTGGTCGAGGTGGATGTCGAGGTTGAAGTTGAGGTCGAGGTCGTCTGAGGCTGGGTGCTCGTCGTGACCGTGGCGGCCGGGGTGGTGGCCGCGACCGGCGGGCATGACCAGGAGGTGTTGATGATCGATGCGCCGACGGGAAGCGGCAGCGAGCTCACCGGGGTGCCGGACGCGACGTTCTGGAAGGTGAAGGTCTGGCCGCCGGCGATCGTGACGACCACCGTGCAGCCCTCCGCGGACGCGCTCGGAAGCGCGGCGAGACCAAGCACGGCGGCCATGCACCCCATGGTCACGGCAGCAATGGTCAGCTTCCGCTTTGTCAACACTGTGGCCTGCTCCTCCCGCGGAATGCCACACGCAAAGTCGTCGTCCCAGCTATCACAGGTAGGCTTTTGAGGAAGCTACAAGCTGCCGCCGAGCTTTGCAATTGGGAACCGTCGGTGTGGTGGATGTCTGTTCGGGTACCGGCGCCGTGACTCAGTCGGTTCACGAACGTCCAAGGCATTCCTCTGAATCGGCACGAAGGTGCGGCCACTGTAGCGTGGTAGACGTCTTGCGGGCGTCAGGTAACCCTCAAGTCGAGCGTTAGAGTTGCCGCTTGGAGACGATTCGAGCACGATCAGGCCAATCAAGCGAGGCGCGACATGAACGAGGACAGCAAGGGGTTCCGAGGCAAGATGGCGCGGCAAGGCGAGGAGGCTCTCGGCAAGGTGGCCCAGGAGCTGCTCGAGAACCCAATGGTCAGCCGAGCGCTGGCGGCCACTTTCGAAGCCCGCGAGCGAGCCACCCGGGCCCAGGAACTGGCGATGAGCGCGCTCAACCTGCCCTCGGCCGGGGATCTGGAACGGTTGACCCGTCGTCTGCGGAGCGTCTCGCAGCGGCTGGAGACGATTGAGGACGGGCTCGACCGGCTCGAGGGCCGGATCGACCAGCTCGGCTCGACCAGTGCGCTGGACCGGCGGCTGACCGCGATCGAGGAGCTGCTCGCCCGGCTCGAGGCGGCGGTCACCCAGCAGGCGGCCGCGCCGGCGGCCGTGGCCTCAGAGATCGCGCCGCGCCCGCGAACGCGCCAGGGTGCCGCCCGCGCGGGCGGTGGCCGTCGGCCGGCTCAGGGCTGAGACCCGGAAGCCAGGCTGAGCGCGCGCAGCGCCGCCTGGCCCATGCGCTGCTCGGCCGCGCGCAGGCCGTCCTGGTCGATCCGGGTCCGGTCTGGGAGCACCACGTCGGAGACAACGAGCAGGGCGGCCGCCTCGAAGCCGAGCTTCGCCGCCAGCGCGAACAGCGTGGCGGCCTCCATCTCGATGGCCAGCGCTCCCGCCGCCTGCCACTGAGGCTCCAGGCCGCGTCCGTCGTAGAACAGATCGGTCGACACCACCGTGCCGGTGTGGACCGGGGCGTCGACGCTCGCAGACGCGGTGAGCGTGGCAAGCAGGTCAGGGCTGGCGGGAACCCGCTCGCCGGCTCCGAGGGCTCGGCTGGCGCCGTCGGCAGCGATCGCCTCCTCGGCGATCACGAGGTCCCCGAGTTCCAGGCGGGGCTCGAGCGCTCCGCACGTACCGACCCGCAGCAGTCGCTGCGCGCCGAGCTCGGCCAGCTCGCTGATCACGATTGCCGCACTAGGGCCGCCCATCCCCGTGCTCTGGATCGTGAGCGGCGCTCCGTCGGGGGCCAGGCCGGTGTACCCCCACAGCCCGCGATGGTGGTTGAACATCCGGGTCCCCTCTAGCAGCGACTGCGCCAGGAGCAGCGCGCGGGCCGGGTCGCCGGGCAGCAGCACCCGGTCGGCGAGCTCGGCGGTGGGTTGCAAGCCGATCGGGGCGCTCATGTCCCGCCTATTGTCAATTATGAACTCTTGGACCCCGTCCCCATTGACAGATCCGGTGCGGGCGAGTAGACCTAGGGCACTTCAAATAAGGCAACAGGCCGGAGCGTGAAGGCGCTACCCAGGCCAGCTGGGGAGCACCTTCGCGAGGCGCCGCCGGAAACGTGACGAGCGCCAACGGCCGACGCAGCGGGCCGTTACGTCCGCGGGCGGCGGGGCTTCGTGCTCGTC
>JAFAYP010000234.1 GCA_019240305.1 Solirubrobacterales bacterium | reverse complement strand
TAGGGGTTGAGCGCGGTGGCCGCCGACAGCGTCATCTCGGCCGACCGCCGCAGTCCGTCCTCGTTGGCCCGGATCCCGTCGACGCACTTCTCGGCGAAGATCCGGCAGCCGCTGGTCAAGAGGCGAATCTGATCGAGCAGGTTGCGGGCGATCAGCGGGACGCGCACGTTCAGCTCGAAGTTGCCCTGCGTGCCGGCCACCGTGATCGCGGTGTCGTTGCCGATCACCTGGGCGGCGATCTGGAGCACGACCTCGGGGATCACCGGATTGACCTTGCCCGGCATGATCGAGGAGCCCTTCTGGAGCTCGGGGATCAGGATCTCGCCGATTGCCGTGCGCGGCCCCGAGCCCATCCAGGCCAGGTCGTTGGCGATCTTGGTCAGCGACACCGCCAGCACCTTCAAGGCGCCCGAGAGCTCGACCAGCGCGTCGCGATTGCCCTGCGCCTCGAACGGGTCTTCGGGCGGACGGATCTCCAGCCCGGTCGCCTCGGTGAGCAGCCTGCGCACGCGCTCGGCGAACTCCTTGTGCGTGTTCATGCCGGTGCCCGTGGCGGTGCCGCCGAGGGGGATCTGGGCCACCTGGGGCAGGGCGTTCTGAATCCGCCGGGCGCCGAGGCGGACCTGCGCCGCGTAGCCGGAGAACTCCTGGCCGAGGGTGACCGGCACCGCGTCCATCAGGTGAGTGCGGCCCGACTTGACCATGTCCTTGAACTCATCGGCCTTGCGCTGGAACGAGGCCTCGAGCTGCTCGAGCACGGGGAGCAGTTCGTGGGTGGCGGTGTCGAGCGCGGCCAGGTGCACGGCCGAGGGGAACACGTCGTTGGAGGACTGGCCCATGTTGACATCGTCGTTGCGGTGCACGCCCTCGCCGGCCAGCGCGGCGATCACCTCGTTGGCGTTCATGTTCGACGAGGTGCCCGAGCCGGTCTGGAAGACGTCGATCGGGAACTGGTTGTCGAACTCGCCCTCGGCCACTCGGTCGGCCGCGGCCGCTATCCGGTTCGCCTTGTCCGCGTCGAGCAGGCCGAGCTCGGCGTTGACCCGCGCCGCCGCGCCCTTGATGCGCCCGAGCCAGCGAATCACCGGAACCGGGACCCGCTCGCCCGAGACCGGGAAGTTGTTCACCGCCTTGGTGGTCTCACCGCCCCACAGCTGCTCCTGTTCCTGCACGCCCATGTCAGTCCTTTCCAAGTCGCTCTGGTGCCTTCCAGGCTACCGCGCGGATCGCGACGCCAGCAGGTCGCAGGCCGCCTCGACGTCGCGGCCGAATGCGCGGTCCTCGTGCCCGGCGGGCAGCGCCTGGACGGCCTGGTCGAACAGGTCCCTCACGCCGGCACCGCTCGGCGTGCGATCGGCGAAGCTGAGCGCCCGGAGGGACACGACCAGCTCGGTGGCCACCAGCACGCGCATCGCCTCGAGCATCTGGGCGGTGCGGGCGGCCGCGGTCGCGGCCAGGCTGGCGTGGGATTCGACGCCGAGCGAGGCCCACACGCTCTGCACGCCCATCGGGGTGGCCAGCGAGCGCACCTCGGCGGCCGCGGCATGCGCGGTGTACTCGAGCATCATGTGCCCCGAGTCCGGTCCGGGATCGGCGGCCAGGAACAGGGACAGGCCGCTCATCCGCGGATCGAGCAGCGCGCTCACCCGGCCGGCGATCAGCGAGGCCGAGTGCGCGAACGCCGCGCGCAGGCCGTCGAGGGCGGCGCCGAGCTCGGCGGTGTGGAAGTTGCCGGTGGGCAGCGCCCGCCCCTCGTGAATCAGCGCGTTCTCGGTCCGCGCGTTCAGCTCTCGCGCCAGCACCGCTTCGAGGTTCAGCCGGGCGTCGTAGGCGACTCCGTCCACCTGCGGCAGCACCCGGAACGCGTACGGGTCCTGGACCAGGCGGTCGGCTGCCCGCGGGTGCAGCGCGGCACCGGCCAGCAGCTCGCGCATCCGGTGGGCCACCTCTGACTGGCCGCGGGCGCCGCGGGCGGCCTGGACCTGGGCATCGAGCACCACCGGATCGGCATCGAGCGCCTCGAACGACAGCGCCGCGACCTCGAGCCAGCGCGCTTGAAGCTCCCGGGCATCCACCGCGAGCAGTGCAGCGTGGCCGGCGGTGATCGCGCCCGAGCTCATGAAGCCGAGCGCGTCGCGCAGGCCGAGCCGGATCGACCGGGTCGGTGCGGGCGCGTCGACCAACCTCCCGTCGCGCCACACGCGACCCTCGCCGAGCAGGGCCAGCGCGATCTCGGCCAGCGCCGGCAGATCGCCCGTGCCGAGCGACCCCAGCTCCCGGGTCAGCGGGGTGATCCCGGCGTTGAGCGCGGCGAGCAGCGCGTCGAGCAGCGCCGGCGCGACCCCCGCGCCGCCCGCGCCGAGCTGATTGGCCCGGACGACCATCCCCGCCCGCACGCGCTCCGGCTCGAGCGGGCGTCCCGCGCTCACGGCGTGGCTGCGCAACAGGTTCCACTGAAACCGCTCCCGGTCGGCGTCGCCGATCGAGCGGTCCCGGAGCGCGCCCACACCGGTGGTGGCGCCGTACAGCGGCTCACCGCGCTCGAGCAGCGCCGCGACGGCCGCTCGCGCCGCTTGGTTGCGCTCCCGCGCCACCGGCGCCAGCTCCACCAGCGCGCCGTGACGCGCCACCGCGTCGACCGCATAGGGCGTCAACCCCGCGCCGTCGAGGACGATCGAGGCGGTCATTAGCATCGCCCTCGGTGGCTGCCAACGACACTGCGACCGCGTCGCGCCGCATGGGCCTGCTCGCGCCGGCACCGTCGCCCGCACTCGTGCTCGGGGCGATCGCCTCGGTCCAGTTCGGCGCGGCGATCGCGATCACGCTGTTCTCCCGGATCGGCCCGGGCGGGGCCGTGTGGCTGCGCCTGTTGGGCGGGACGGTGGTCCTCGTAGCGCTGTGGCGCCCGCGCTGGCGCGGATATGCGCGGCGCGAGCTCGCGCTCGCCGTCCTGTTCGGGCTCGTGCTGGCCGGCATGAACTTCAGCTTCTATTCGGCGCTGCACCGCATTCCGCTGGGCATCGCGGTCACGATCGAGTTCGTGGGGCCGCTGATGGTCGCGATTGCCGGCTCCCGCCGACCGGTCGATCTGGTCTGGGTGGCGCTGGCCGCCGGCGGGATCCTCGCCCTGACCCAGGGCGGCGTGCGCCACCTGAACGGCCTGGGCGTGGCCCTGGCGCTGCTCGCCGGTTTGCTGTGGGCGGCCTACATCCTGCTCAACGCCCGCGTGGGCCGGACATTCGAGGGCGCGACCGGCCTGTCGCTGGCCATGTGCGTGGCCAGCCTCGTGATGGCCCCGGTCGGCATCGCCGCCGGCGGATCGCACCTGCTCGAGCCACGATCGCTCGTGCTCGGCGCCGCCGTCGGGCTGCTCTCCTCCGCCATCCCGTATTCGTTCGAGAACGAGGCGCTCAGGCGGATCGATCCGGCGGTGTTCGGCGTGCTGATGAGCATCGAGCCGGCCGTCGCCGCGCTGGCCGGCCTGATCCTGCTGGGTCAGGGCCTGTCGGCGCGGGCGGTGCTCGGGATCGCGCTGGTGGTCATCGCCTCGGTCGGGGCGGCCCGCCGCACGCGAGAGGCGTCCATTGCCGTCTAGTGACAAGATATTTCATTCTACGGTAACATGCGGCCGGATGGCCGAAACGGGAACTCGCACCGTGCAGCGGGCGCTCACGCTGCTCAGTGCCGTCGCGCAGGACGGCGGCACGCTGAGCCAGCTCGCCCGCGCCGCCGAGCTCTCACCGAGCACCGCATCGCGCCTGCTCGCGACGCTGGCGGGGCAGGAGCTCGTGCGCCGCGACGAGCATGGTCACTACCACGCGGGCGCCCGCCTGCGCCAGCTCGCCGCGGCCAGCCTCCGGGCCGATCCGCTGCACGAGTTGGCCGGCGCCCATCTGAGGGCGCTGGCCGACGAGACCGGCGAGACCGCCAACCTGGCGGTGGCCGCGGATGGGGAGCGCATCGTGTACGTCCGGCAGGTGGCCAGCCCCAAGCTCGTCCAGACCGCCGCGTGGGCGGGCCGGACGATCCCTCGCCGCGGCACTGCTCTCGGTCTTGCGCTCGACGGTGAGGTGAACGCGCGTGGCTACGTGGCGCGCAGCGGTGCGGTCGAGCCGGACGTCACGTCGATCGCCGCCCCGGTGCTCGGTCCCGACCGGCAGATCGTCGCCGCGCTCAGCGTGCTGGCGCCGACCTTCCGCGTGACCGCGGAGCGGATCGAGGCCTGCGGGCGGGCGGTGGCGCGGCACGCCGGCGAGCTCTCGCGTGGGCTCGGCGCGCCGGAGGCGAGCGCGGCGTGAGCTTCGCGTCGCTGCGCTGCAAGGGCTGGCAGCAGGAAGCCGCGCTGCGCATGCTTGAGAACAACCTCCATCCCGATGTCGCCGAGAACCCGTCCGAGCTGGTCGTCTACGGCGGTATCGGCAAGGCCGCCCGCAACTGGCCGAGCTACCACGCGATCGTGCACGAGCTCCAGCGCCTGGGCGACGCCGAGACGCTGCTCGTTCAGTCGGGCAAGCCGGTGGCGGTGTTCGAGACCCACGAGCATGCGCCGCGCGTGCTGCTCGCCAACTCCAACCTGGTGCCCGACTGGGCCAACTGGGACGAGTTTCGCCGGCTCGACGCGGCCGGGCTGATCATGTACGGCCAGATGACCGCGGGGTCGTGGATCTACATCGGGAGTCAGGGGATCCTCCAGGGGACGTATGAGACGTTTGCCGCCGCGGCCCGCAAGCGCTTCGACGGAACGCTGGCCGGACGGCTCGTGGTGACGGCCGGCCTGGGCGGCATGGGCGGGGCCCAGCCGCTGGCCATCACGATGCTCGACGGCGCGGCGCTCTGCATCGAGGTCGACCTCCAGCGGATCGAGCGCCGGATCCGAGGCGGCTACCTGGACGAGCGCGCCGCCGATCTGGACGACGCTTTGACCCGCCTCGACGCCGCCCGTCGAGACCGGCGCGCGCTCTCGATCGGGCTCGCCGGCAACGCAGCCGAGGTGCTCCCTGAGCTGGTCCGCCGGGGGGTCGAGGTCGACGTGGTGACCGACCAGACCTCGGCCCACGATCCCCTGAACGGCTACATCCCCGCCGGCCTGACCCTCGAACAGGCTGAGGCGCTGCGCCAGTCCGATCCTGACGACTATCTCAGACGGGTCGGCGAAAGCGCCGTGGCCCACGTGGGCGCGATCCGTGCCCTGGGCGCCGCCGGCTCGGAGGCGTTCGACTACGGCAATGCGCTGCGCGGCCTGGCCTCCGAGCACGGCGATGCCGAGGCGTTCTCCTACCCGGGGTTCGTCCCCGCCTACGTACGGCCGCTGTTCTGCGAGGGCAAGGGGCCATTCCGCTGGGTGGCGCTGTCGGGTGATCCGGCCGACATCCACGCCACCGACGAGGCGATCCTCGATCTGTTCGGCGACCAGGAGCACATCGCCCGCTGGATCCGCCTGGCCTCCGAGCGCGTGCAGTTCCAGGGCCTGCCGGCGCGGATCTGCTGGCTCGGGTACGGCGAGCGGCACCTGGCCGGGTTGCGCTTCAACGAGATGGTCGCCGCGGGGGAGGTGCGCGCTCCGATCGTGATCGGGCGCGACCACCTCGACACCGGCTCGGTCGCCTCACCCCAGCGCGAAACCGAGGCCATGGCCGACGGCTCGGACGCGATCGCCGACTGGCCGCTGCTCAACGCGATGGTCAACACGGCCGCCGGGGC
>JAFAYP010000455.1 GCA_019240305.1 Solirubrobacterales bacterium | reverse complement strand
GAGTGCGGCGTCGGAGACCCGGAGGATGAACGTGGTCCCGCCGCCCGCTCCGATCACATAGCCGAACAGGTTCGGGATGCTGAACGGGGTGAGAAGGCTGCCTTGCTGAGACAGATTGGGAAGTGAGAGCCCGAACAGGGCCACGCTGAGCACGACCAGCGGAACCGCGGCCAGCGCCGCTCCGACCAGGATCTTTCGGCGCCGTCGGCCAGTTGCGGCGCCGACCAGCAGGAACGGCAGCAGAAGCCCCGCAGTGAACTTGACCGCCACGGCGAGCATCAGCGCCGCCCCGGCGGCTCGATCTCGCCGCGCCAGCAGCAGGGCGATTGCGCCGATCGCCGGCACCAGCATGAAGAAGTCGTTGTGGAAGCCGCCCACCGCGTAGACGAAATAGACCGGGTTGAGCGCCACGATCGCCACGGCAAACCGCGGGTCTCGTCCCAGGCGCCTCGCGCAGTCCCACACCAGCGCGATCAGCCCGAGGCTCATCAGAACGGTGCCCACCTTCACGACCCAGTACGCCACCGGCAGTGGCAGCCAGGCCAGCGGATAACTGAGCGCGGTGAACAGCTCGCCGTACGGGCTGTGCAGGTTGCTCCAGTTCGAGAACGTAAAGACCGGGTCGTGCATCTCCTGGCCGATCACGTGCGTGTAGGGATTCAGCCCGTGCAGCGCCCCGAGCCTCGCGTAGCCGAGGTAGTTGAACAGGTCCGTGAGCTGGAACGGCGGCTCCAGCAGGAGGATCACGTGCAGCGCAACAACGCTGAGCACGATCGCCCGCATCGACAGGGTCCGCACGGCCGCCAGCGCCACGAAGTACGCGACCAGCATCACAATGAGCAGGGCGCTCACCGTGTAGTTGATCGCGTGCGCACTGGCGCTGAGGGTCCCGAACACGCCGTTCAGCGGTCCCGCCTCCCAGCCGGGAAACACCTCCTGGCTGCGCGGCACCAGCACGCTCGAGCCGCTCGCGTCGAACACCACCAGCGCGAGCATCCCAACGACCAGCGTGGCGAGTGCCACCCGTCCCGCGGTCGGTCCGTAGATCACCCGGGGAAGCGACAGTCCCCGGCCCCGGGGCAGCCTCAGTGCGCGCAGTCCGACCGCGGCATTGGCCGGGGGGGCGGCGGGGCCGCCCCCGGCCAGCACGCCGGCGCCACCCGCGCTCGTCGCGAGCGCCGGCGCGGCGTCGGGCGGGGTGGGCGGGACGGTTTCGTGTCGCATGCCGCAGAGATACTGCCCGGTCGGCACCTGCGACGCTTGCTCACCGGTTGATGTTCGGTTAAGCGGGACGAGCGGGACGCGACCGTAGATGACCTTAACATCCCGGCGCGTGCCGCCGAGCCCGCTGGCTTCAGGGCTTGACGAACACGAACAGGTTGTTGAGTCCGAGCTGGAAGCGCCGGGCATGGCGCAGCGTGAACCCGCGGTCGACGAACAGGGACACGGTCTGCGACGGCCTAAAGCCGTAGTGCTCATGCTCCTGCATGCCATCGAGGACGCGCAGCTGCTTCCCCAGCTGGATGAGGCTGTCGACCCTCGGCGAGGGCACGGTGCAGATCACCCGACCGTTGTTGTTGAGCAGCGTCCAGCAGTCCGCGGCGAGCTTGCGCTGCGTCTCCGCGGGGATGTGCTCGAGGACGGCGAGCATTGTGATGGCGTCGAAGGTCTCGCCGGACGGCAGGTCGTCGGGCGCCCGCCCGCGGATGAAGCGGAAGTCGCCGTAATCCTCGGGAACCGAATCGCTGTCGACACCGATGCCGGAGGCGATCCTGTCCTGAAGGACGCTGAACAGAAGGCCGTCGGAGCAGCCGATGTCGAGCACGTGGGCTCCCCGGGGGAGGTGACGTCCCGCCATGGTGATGCGCCAGCGCTGAAGCATCACGTCGCCCTGCTTCATCCCAGCACCTGACTAGCCGGCTTCCGGTCCCGTCGCGGCCGCCGCCGCCTCCGCGGCCGCGGTCCGGTCGGACGGTGCGGGCGCCGCTGTCGAGTGACCGAGATCGGCCTGTTGGCGATCCCCCGCCCCTGCGGGTCCGCGGCCGCGGAGGCGGCGGCGGGCGAGCCGGTCGAGCGCGAGGTCAGCCGCCACCGCGCCGGCCGGCGGGAGGACGACCAGCAACGGCAGGCCGTAGCGGTAGCTGAACCCCCAGGCCAGCGACGGGCTGAGGACCAGCACGACGGCGCTCAGCCCCAGGGTGAGGCAGGCCCAGCGAGCCACACGCCGCTCCGAGCGTCGCCGGAGCAAGCCGAGGGACGCCGCCAGCGCTGCGATCAGGCAAGCGAGGAACAGAGGGCCGGGCGTGTAGAAGACCGACTGGTAGCTGCGCAGTGGACCCATCAGCGCTGGGTCGGGCGAGGGGGTGATCCGTTTGTGGTTGAACCCCAGACTGGCGAAATACACGTGATAGTTGTCCCTCATCGGATGGATGTGGGGTGAGGGGAACTTCCAGCGCTGCATGTCGATGCGATCGGTGGCCATCCACCTGCCGGGCGTGAAGTAGTGCCAGGTATCCGAGAGCACCGCGCCGAGGTAGTCGAGGGGCTGGTGCTCGATCACCGTTATGGCGAACCGCTCCCCCAGCACGTTGCGTTGATGGCGAGATCCGAGGCCCGGTGTCGTCCACAGCGGCGAGCCGTGGGCGTCGTCGGAGTAGAACTCGCCGTTCTTCGTGCGCTGGGACACGGGTTGCGCCGGGCACAGCCGGGTCTCCTTGGCGGGGAGCGAATAGTCGCAGCGGGCAAACGGCGCCACCCGACCGTAGAGGTAGATGCCGGTCCAGTCGTCGAAGCCGAAGCTTCCATGCTCGGCGGCGTACCACCCGCCGTAGCCGCCGAGCGCCGCGACCACCACCGCGCAGTAGGTGAGCAGCGCATGGCGGCGGCCGCGGAGCAGCAGATAGAGCCCGACGACGATCAGCACCGGCACAATCGAGGTGCGAGTGAGGGTGGCCGCGGCGAGCAGCAGGCCCACGGCGGCCCCGCGCCGGGCGCCCACGGGCTCCCGCGAGAACAGGACGAACAGGCCGGCGAGCAACAGGAGGCTCGTCAAGGTCTCCGACAAGATGAACTGCTCGAGGCTCAGCTCGTAGGCGTCGAGCAACACGGGCAGCGCTGCCAGCGCGGCGAGCCAGCGCCGCGCGCCGAGGCGCAGCATCAGCCGATAGATCAGAAGGCCCATCGCCACGCCCATCAGGTGCTGCAGCACGACGACCACGGCGAGCTGTCCCGTGAGCGACAGCGGCACCAGGAACAGGGGGTAACCCGCCGGGTGCCAGGTCCCGGGGGCGATCGCGTGCGCCAAGCCGAGGTAGTCGGAGGAGTCCGTGTACAGCTCGAGTCCCGGCCAGTAGGCGATCAGGACGACGATCCTCAGCAGGACGGCCACGACGAGGAAGACGGCAATGAGCCAGTGGCGGCGGAGGATCGGGCTCACCCGTCGGCGCGCCGTGTTGAACCTCAGCCGATCGAGTTCCTCGCGCGCGCGGCCGAGGTGGGCTCGGGCGGCGTCAGACCGCGGACGCCCGTCCGCTTGCCCGGGCGGACTCGTGACCGTCGCTGGCGGAAGCGAGGGCTCTCCCATCGCTATTCGGGCGCTCCGCCGGGGCGAGGGCCCATCACGGCACCTCGGGTTCTGCGGCCGGCGCCTGGCCGGTGCCACCGCCGCTCATACACCACGGTCTGCGGCGAAACGCCGCTCGAGCTGGGCCACGAGGCTGTGGGAAGAATGCGTGGGGAACATGGACCGCACATGGCGGAACCCGTCTCGCCAGCGGCGAGGCCTAGAGGGAGGAGCTGCGGATGGTAGGAGATCAGCAATCTGCACGGTCAGGCGGCCGACCGGCCACCTGACCGGCACCGATGCCAGCCCGCAGAGGTCTCCCGGAGCGCCCGGTCGAGGCAACCACCAGAACGCGCGGGCGCGTTCAGCCCCGCTCGGTGGTCCGGTGCAAGCCGAGGATCGAAAGCAGGAACGAGGTGAAGAAGACCTGCACCCCGATGATCACCAGCGTGGCGCCCGTCAGCGCAAGCTGCTCTTCGGCGAGGGGGCCGAAGCCGCGCTCGATCCAGCGGACGGCGACCACCGCGACCACAACCAGTCCCGCGACCGCGATCACGCTTCCCCCCATCAGCCCGTGCTCGAGGCGGAATCTGGACCGGACGGCGTCGAACCAGCGCTGATGCAGGCCGAGGTAGTACGTCGCGTACGTCTGAGCGCAGAGCCCCATCGCGATGACCTCGACGCCAACGACCAGCAGCAGCGTGCCAGCGATCTGCGTATGCATATACCACTGGCGTCCGAACACGCTGAGGCTTGCCACCACCGTGATCGACATCAGAAGACCGAGGACAGCCATCAGCGCGCCGGGCAACAAGAACAGGTACGTGGGGCTGTGGACGAGCAGATAGCGCAGATGGCGCCAGCCGTCCCGGAAACTTGAAAGCTTCGATTCGCCCCCCCGCGGGTGGTACTTGATCGGCACCTCGTCGATCACCAGGCCCTCACGGGCCGCGCGGACGACCATCTCCGAGGCGAACTCCATTCCGGTCGTGCGCAAGCCAAGTCGCGCGATCGATTCGCGTCGCAGGGCCCGCATGCCGCAATGGGCGTCGCGTACCCCGGTGCGGAAGAACAGGTTGAGGATGCCGGTAAGCAGAGGGTTGCCGATGTAGCGATGCAGCCACGGCATCGCGCCGGGCTCGATGTTGTCCATGCGATCGCCGATCACGAGCTCCGCACCCGCCGCCAGTTTCTTCACGAATCTCGGGATGTCGGCAAAGTCGTAGGTCAGATCAGCGTCGGCCATCACGACGTAGTCGCCACGAGCGGCGGCCAAACCGGCCAGGTAAGCGCTCCCATAACCGCGATGAGGCTCGTGCAGGACGCTCGCTCCAGCCGCGGCGGCCAGCGCGGCGCTGCGATCTTCCGAGTCGTTATCGACGACGATCACCTCGCCGGGCAGACCCGCAGCGCTCAGTGCGCTCTGCGCCGCCCGGACGCAGCGGTCGATGTTCTGCTCCTCGTTGAGGCACGGGATCACCACCGACACCAGCACCTCGGCCTGTTCCTGCTCAGCGGTGTGCGCCACCGGATCGGCGACCGAGACCACGCTCGCTTTTGCCTGCTCCTCTAGCACGCCTCGTCGAAGCGTACCCGCTCCCGGGCGCACCCATCCCAATCGTGCTGGCGGGCGCGTCCGCGAGCTCGCTCCAAGCCGTGGCGACCGCGCCCAAGCAGGGGTTCGAAGCCAGATCCCGGTCGCCGCGCAGCCCTACGTCGCGGTCCAGGCGTTCGACGCCGCCGGCCGCACGCTGGCCACCTCGAGCGTCGTGCATGTCTCCTGATGGCAGAATCCCGCGCCTGATGCGCCTCTTCGCGCTGCGCGGCGCCAACCAGGTGAACGCAAACGAGGCCGCCGAGATCCTCGCCGCCACCCATGAGCTGATGCGCGAGCTGATGCAGCGCAACCAGCTCGAGGCGGACG
>JAFAYP010000154.1 GCA_019240305.1 Solirubrobacterales bacterium | reverse complement strand
GAGCCCCGATACGGTGGCCGAGCGGATCCGCGCCGCGCTCACCCACGTTCCGCCCGAGCGGCTCGTTCCGGCGCCCGACTGCGGCATGAAGTACCTCCCCCGGCCCCTCGCCTTCGCCAAGCTCCAGGCCCTCAGCGCGGGCGCGGCCCTCGTCCGGGCAGAGATCTAGCGCCCCGGAAACCCCCCACCATATACATATAGATCTATACCTATATGTCGCCGCGGAGGATCTCGATGTAGCGCGCGGCCGAGCGCTCGAGAATCCCCTTGGCGTCGCCGCGGATGACCGGCCCCCACCATCCGCCGTACATTCGCTCGAACGCGTAGGGCGCCACCGCCTCCACCACGCGGCGGGTCTCAGCCTCGGGCAGGGGCAGCCGGTTCGGCGCGCTCCAGATGAACGACACGCGGTCCGCTCCGGGCGTGATGAACATCGTGTCGCCGACTAGGAGCAGTCCGCCGTCGAGCGAGCGGTGCAGGACCGCGCTGCCCGGGAAGTGCCCGCCGCACTGGACGAGCGTTACCCCGGGTAGCGCCTCGAGCGAGCCCGCCCAGGTCCGCACCGCGGGGTCGGGGCGCATCAGCCAGCCGGCGTCGTCCTCGACGAGCAGGAGCTCGGCCCCGAAGGCATGGCTCCACTCGACGGCCGCGCCGTACATGTGCGGATGGCTCGAGCTGACCGCGGCCAGTCCGCCGGCCCCGGCCACGGCGTCGTCCGCCGCCTGGTCGACGAACGGCGGCGGGTCCCACAGCAGGTTGCCCTCCGGCGTGAGCACGACCACCCCGCGGTGGCCCACGCCGACACTTGGCGTCACGCCGATCCCGAGCAACCCGGGCTCGATCTCGCGCACCTCGCTGCGCACGCCCTCCCCGGCCAGCTCGCCCATGGTCTTCCACACCTGCCCGGTGGGCGGAACCCACTGGCGCTCGTCCTCGCACAGGGGGCACCGGGCCGGCGGCTCCGGCGCCGGCGGGTAGTTCGCCCCGCAGGTCGGGCACACCCAGATGTCCTCGCGCGGCTTCGGCATGCCCTAAGAATTGCACCGGCCCACCCGAATCGTCCGACAAAAGCCGCGAATATCGCGGTAAATCGCAGTCGATCGCAGATGACGAGCCGCCCCACGACAACGAGGCCACGCCGTCCGCTCTCGCGGCCGACGGTCAGTCGTTCAACGACTGCGCGTACGCTCAGAGCTGCGCGGCGCCGTAGGCAGCCGAGCCGGCAGGCTGCACGTCTCGGCGGGTGACGGTCAGGTAGGCGACCAGGCAGACGATCGCGAAGGTCAGCGCCAGCGCGACGGTGCCGTCACCCCAGCCGAGCCCGCCGGCCGAGTGCGGCTTGCCCATCCAGTCGGCGAACGAGGCGCCCAGCGGCCGGGTGGCCACGTAGGCGATCCAGAAGGACAGGATCGGGTTCCAGCCGAAGCGGAAGTACCCGACCGCGGGGACCGCGATGACCCCGGCGAACAGCAGACCCGAGGCGAGGTAGCCCAGGTGGAAGGTGACCGCGGTCAGATCCCCCACCGCCGTGCCCATGGCAAACGTCGCCACAACGGCCGCCCAGTAGAACAGCTCGCGGCGGTCGGTGTCCACGCTGTGGATCGAGAGCGTCTTCTCGGTCCGCTGCCAGCTGACGAACACGACCAGCAGCACCACGCCGTACAGGACGCTCGAGGCCGCGTAGGGCACCCCGAACCCGACGTGGAGCACGTCCGCGGCCATCGTGCCGAACACGCCGACGCCGACCACGGCCAGCCAGTAGGCCCAGGCGACGTAGCGCTGGCGCGAGAACTGGATGGCCAGCGCGATCAAGAAGCCCACGAAGCCCAGGACCACGGCGAGCTGAGGCGCCATCGCGTGGACGAGGTAGTCCGATGTGGACTCGCCCATGGCGGTCGACAGGGCCTTGATGGCCCAGAAGAAGACGGTGACCTCAGGGACTCGGCGAGCGCCTCGGACGGTCAGTCGTCCGAGCCGGCCGAGCGCGGTCCCGGTGCTCTCTGGTGGCATGGTGGCTCCTCAGCGCGTTTGCGGTCGGGGGCGGGCGGGGACCCGATCAGGCCTTCGATCAATAACGAGGATGCGCCGACCCCGGTTACAGCCGCCGCATGAGGATTCGCTCATGCATTCCCGCGCGTCTCCATGTACTCGCGGGCCAACCGCTTGGGCGCCTGGCAGAGCCACGCCTCGGCGATCAGCTCCTCAAGCTCGTCGGGCGCGATGCGCTCCAGGCGCACGAGCACCGCGGCGTAGCCGTCGAAGTGCGGAGTGGTGAAGTAGACCTCCGGATCGTCGGCCAGGAGCGCCTCCTTGGCCACCAGATGCTCCACCCTGACCCCGAGGATCGGGCCGTCGGGGGCGGCGTCGCCCAGCGCGCGCAGATCCCCGGGCCGCAGCGGCCGCTCCCAGGCGAACGGCTTGTCCCGGACTCGCCACGAGGCGTTGCCCCACTGCGGGCGTTCGCTGGTCTCGGGCAGGCCGAGCGCGATCCGCCGCACGTCCTCCCAGCCGGCCACGGCTAGCCGCTCGAGGACTCGAGCACGCCCGGCCGCGTGGGCGCCCGCCAGATTCCGAGCTCCTGCAGCAGCTCGACCTGCCGGCGCGTGACCTGCTCGCGGTACTCCGCGTGCGTGTAGGGCGCCCGCTCCAGATACATGTTCTTGGGATAGATCGGCTGCTCGTAGATCAGCTGGTACTGCTCGGTGGTCAGGTCCTTGATCCAGTTGTCCCACTGCGCGCTCTGGCGGAAGTGCCGGAGCGCCTCGATGTCGATCGTGCCGGCGATCCAGGTCGAGCCGGCGCCGTAGGGCACCTCGGTGACGATCTGGCCGCGGTAGTCGACGATCTGGGAGCCGCCGGAGAACGTGTCGATCGGGACCGTGGACTCGGAATCGAGGTAGTAGGTGCCGAGGTTCATGCCGATCACGTAGATGTTGTTGTCCAGCGCGCGGGCGCGGTTCTGCACGGCGAACATGCCGCTCATCACGCCGGGCGCCGGGTATGGGCCGCGGTAGGCGATCTCGCAGCCGTTCATGGCAAGCCCCCGGGCGTTCTCCGGATAGGAGGCCTCGTTGGCCATCATGATCCCGATGCGCCCGATCTCGGTGTCCGCCACCGGATAGAACGCGTTCAAGTCACGCCCGTAGAGCTCGATCCAGCGGTCCCAAACGTTGTGCGGGGTGATCGAGTGCTCCACCGGCAACAGCGGCACCACCTTGTGATGCCTCAGCACCACCGTGCCGTCCTCGGGCTCGATCACGAAACCTACGTTGAAGAAGCGGCCCGGGAACTCTGGGTGCCGTGCCTTCGCCGTGGCGATCACGTAGGCGTCCCACTGCTGCGCGAGCCGGCCGAGGTAGTCGGTCTCGGGACCCGGGATGTCAATCGCGCACTCGCGCGCGTACGTCTCGTGGTCGAGGTCGAGCACCTCGTCGGTGAATCCCTGCAGCCCGCCCTCGGGGATGCAGATCAGCCGGACCGGCAGGTCCATACTGGACAGCCACGAGGCGGCCTTGACCATGTGCGAGATGTGCTCGAGGTTCCAGGTGATCTCCTCGCGGCGGCGTATCCCGCGCATCGTCTGGATCAAACCAACCGCCTGATACGGCTCGATCATCGCGACCCTCCTGGAGTGATGGCTTTCAGGACAGCCGACTCTAAGGCTTCGAGGAACCCTAATCGGGTGAGGTCCGCTCGACCACGATGACCGCCATATCGTCAGCCTGCGGCCCGTGCGCGAAGTCTCCCACCGCGGCTTCGATTCGCGCCACCGTTTCCTGAGCGCCGCGACCGCCACCCACGGTGGCGGCCAGCCGCTCCTCCCCGAAGCGCTCGGTCTCACCGACGGTGTCGATGACCCCGTCGGTGTAGAGCACCAGCTGATCCCCGTAGCCAAGCTCAATGCTCTCCGCGCGCCAGTCACCCTGCTCGTAGGCGCCCAGGAAGGGAGCGAACACGCCGACCGGGCTCGGCGTTCCAGCGCGGACGCGCAGGGCAGGCGGATGCCCGGCCAGAACGACTTCCGCGCTCGCCTGCGCTCCATCGACACGCAGCAGCACGCAACACACGCTGACCAGCGACAGCCCGGGCCGCTCGCGCAGGGCAAGGTTGAGCTGCTCGAGCGCGGCGATCGGGTCGCGCAGCAGCTTGGCCGCGGTACGCAGCGTGTAGCGGGAGAGCGAGGTCAGCGCCGCCGCCTCGGCTCCGCGCCCGGCCACGTCGCCGACCACCAGCATCCACCCGCCGGGCACTTCGAACGCGTCGTAGAAGTCACCGCCTACCTCGTTCTGCTCTCCGGCCGCCCGGTAGAGGCCGGCCAGGCGGAAGCCGGCTATCTCGGGTAGCTCGGGGGGGAGCAGGCTGCGCTGCAACGTCGTGGCGATCAGCGAGCGCTCGCTGTACAGGCGCGCGCTTTCGATCGCGATCGTGGCGCGGTGCGCGAGCTCGCCGGCCAGGGTCAGGTCGGCCTGGTCGAAGCGCCGCCCGGACTGCGTCATGGCCAGAATCAGCACACCGATTGGCGGCTGGGCAGGCGCCGCGAGCGGCACCGCGATGAGCGAGTCGCGATGCACCGTGGCCGTGACGGGGTCGCCCAGCTGCGCGAGCAACGCCTGGCCGAGCTGCCCTTCGGGCGCGTTCTGCGCTGGGTCGCGATGGGCGAGCGCCACCAGCTCGAGCGTCTCGTCCTCGCCCCTCATGGCCACCGCGCAGCAGTCGGCCAGTCCCGGCACAGCCAGCGCGGCCACCTGCTGCAGGGTCCGGGCGTAGTCGAGGGAGGAGGAGAGGGCCTGCCCCGCCTCGGCCAGCAAGCGCTGAGCCAGCTCGGCTCGCTTGACTTCGGTCAGGTCCTCGATGACGCTGATCACCAACGACAGGGTCCCGCCCGGATCGAACACCGAGGTCGCCTTGTGCAGCAGCCAGCGCTCCTCCCCGGTCGAGCGGATCACGTTGCGCACGAGCAGCGGGCGGGGCGACTGCCCCTGCGCGGCGCGTGCCGACGGCAGGTCGGCGAGGCTGATCTTGCGCCCGTGCTCGTCGAAGACGTCGAATAGCTCCATCAGCTGCTCGGAGCTCCTGGCCAGCACCTCCTCGGGCGAGGCCAGGCCGAGCAGCCGCGCCGCCGCGTGGTTGGCGAAAACGAGGGGCCCGTCGCCGTCTCGCACCACAACCGCCTCGGCCAGATTGCGCAGTGTCGCCTCGAGCCGCTGCTCGAGCCCGCTCACCGCCGCCGACAGACCGGCATTGTCGAGGGCCAGCGCCAGGCGGGCCGAGAGCACCTCGGCGAAGCGCAGGTCCTCGGGCCCGTAGTCGCGTCCGGACGTGCCAACGCCGCAGGCCAGCGCACCCACGATCCGCCCGCGCGCCAGGAGCGGCACGTCCACCATCGAGCGCAGCTCGAGCGCCCGCAGCAACTCGAAGTCGGCCTGGTCAGCGGCGATCGCCCACAGGTGCTCGTCGGCGATTCGCTCGATCAGCTGGCCCTGGCGGCTGGACAGCGCCCGCGGTAGGCCGACCGGCGCCTCGGCCACGGGGCGCCGCTGCAACAGGCCTCGCTCGAGCTCCTCGCGTCCGGGCCCGTGCACCCGCGAGCCGATACGCGTGAGCTCACCGGTGGGCGAGATCGTGTCGAGCGTGGCGACGTCCGCGAATGCGGGCACGACGAACTCGAGCAACCGCGCCACGGTCTCGCCGAGGAGCACGCGGCCGTCGGTGACCTCATTGACCGAGGCAAGCAGCGCGAGTCGATCGTGCTCGACGCTCCGGCTCACATCACTCGACAGCTCAGGCTCCCCTCCCCGCGCCCCTATCGCGCGGCTCCCCGACAAACCTCCTGCAATTCTAGTAGTCGCCCTGCGGGCGCTCAGCTGACCGGCTCGAGGTCCAGGGCGGCCCGCAGCAACCCGAGGTCTCTCGCCCCGAACACCACCCGGTTGCGGGTGGCCACGTAGACCAGATCGAGATCGACCCCGGCCTTGGCGATTCGCCGGGTGAGATCGGCCAGCACCCCGGGGCGGTCCTCCACGTCTACGACGACCACCTCGCGCTCACGGCTGACCGCCACCTGGTGTGAGATGGCCAGCGAGTGCCTGGCCGCCTCCGGATGGGGAACCAGGATGTGCAGCTCGGCGCGCTCCCCTGACCCGATGCATGTCGCCGCGGCGATGTTGACCCCGGCGTCGCTGATCGCCGCCGCGACCTCGGCCAGCGCGCCCGGGCTGTTCTCGATGTCGATGACCAGGTCGTATGCCATGTCGCCGGCGCGGGGCGAGTGTCCCGCGGGGCAGCCTACTATCCGCGAGCGTGACCGCGCCACCGGCCAGCTACGACCACGTCGTCTGGATCGTGATGGAGAACCACTCCTTCGATCAGATCATCGGCTCCTCCGACGCGCCGTATATCAACCAGCTGGCCGCCCAGCACGCCTTGGCGACGAGCTTCTACGCCGAGGGGCATCCGAGCCTCCCCAACTACATCGCGATGACGTCAGGCTCGACCCAGGGGATCGCCGACGACGACGTTCCGGCCTCCCATCCGCTCGACGTGCCGAGCCTGTTCAGCCTCCTTCCCGGCGGCAACTCGCGCTCGCTCCAGGAGTCGATGCCGACGGCCTGCCTGCGCTCCGACGCCGGCGACTATGCGGTGCGCCACAACCCGCAGGCCTACTACGTCAACCTGGGCGGCGACTGCGCACGCTACGACGTCCCGCTGGGCGATCCGCCCGACCTCTCGGCGCGCTTCACATTCGTGACGCCCAACATGATGCACGACATGCACAACGGGACCGTGGCCGACGGCGACGCCTGGCTTTCGACGTTGATGCCGAAGGTGCTCTCGAGCAGCCAGTACACCGGCGGGCGAGCCGCGGTGTTCCTGACCTGGGACGAGGACGACCTGTTGAGCGGCAATCACATCCCGACGCTGGTGATTGCCCCCTCGGTGGCGCCGGGGACGCGGGTCAGTACCCGGCTCGACCACTACGCGATGCTCCGGGCCACCCAGGAGATGCTCGGCGTCGAGCCGCTGCTCGGGGCGGCCGCGGGGGCGGCGGACCTGCGCACGGCGTTCGGCCTCTGACGTCGCCGGGTCAGGACCGAGGCTCGCGCCGG
>JAFAYP010000147.1 GCA_019240305.1 Solirubrobacterales bacterium | reverse complement strand
GCCAGCGCATGGGCGTACGCATTCCACGCGCTCTGAGAGGCGGGCTCCAGGCGCGTGGCCGCCTCGGCGGCCGACACCTCGGCTCCGACATCGCCGGCCAGGTGGTAGGCGAGCGCCAGCGACAAGAGGCCCTCGACGGTCGGCCCGGCCAGGCGGGCCTGCTCGAGGGCCGAGATCGCGCCGGGCCGATCCATCAGCCGCAGCCGCAGCCGGCCCAGACGCTCCCACGAGGAGGCGTCGGCCGGCGCGCGGTGGGCGGCGCGCTGGGCGGCCTCGGCGGCCAGGTCGATCGCGCCCATGTCCTCGTAGATGCGGGCCGCGAACCGCTCCGGAGTGGGGCGGTCCGTCTCCGCCCGCGCCCAGTCGCGCACCGCGCGAGCGGCGGCGGGCAGATTCCCCGCCTGCCAAAAGGCACTGGTCAGCAGCCGGAGCACGACCGGGTTGTTCGGCTCCGCGTCCCGGGCGTAGACCAGCCGCTGGGCGGCCAGCTCGGCGTCGCCCTCGGCCAGGGCGTGCTGGGCGGCGGTCATGAAGCGCTGCACGCGGTCGGCGGCGGGATCGGGTCGCGAGAAGTCGACGAACTGGAGCGAGCCGGCGGGAACGGTGCGGATGCCGATCGAGAACTTCACCCGGGCCCATTGCTGCACGTCGTCCCCATCGCCCGAGAAGTAGATGCCGGTCACGCTGCCCACGCCCCACTCCGGATAGGACGTGCACCGGGCGTAGCGGTGAACGACCGAGTGATCGGGCACGCGTGCGCCGAACGGATCGTGCTTGGCGCGGTCCTCGGCGGCCGCTCGTGCCCGCTGCTCGGCCTCGTAGGCCCGCCGGCCCTCGTCGGCGCGCGCCTTGCGGGCGGCTGCGGCCGAGACCTTGACCGCATTGCGGGTCACCCGCCCGCCCCGCGATGACTCGGCCAGCTGCTCGAGCTGGTCGGCCGCCTCATTGATCGCCTGCAGGTGGCGCTGGTGCTCGTGCTGGCGGCCGGGGGGCGCGATGTCCGGGTGCCAGCGCTTGGCCATCCGTCGGCGCGCGAGCTGCACCGCGCGCTGGTCGAACGGCGGCTCGAGCTCCAGGAGCAGGATGGCCTGCTCGACGTCCAGGATGCGAGGCATGACCTGTCTAAGTTAGCGGCTCGGCGCGGCTGCCCGGGCGGTATTTGTACCGCGGGCCGGCTCAGCAGAACATCTGCAACAAGTTAGCCTCAATTACATTCACTTAGGCTCAGATGGCCTATTGTCATTCGTGTGACGAATGGGAACGCGCGCCGGCGGCGCGGCCGTGGGCTGCTCGCCGGCATCGCCGGCTCGAGCGCCCTGATGGCCGCCGCGCTGGGCGCCGGGCTGCTCGCGATGCTGACCAGCGTGTTCGCTCCCGCGGGCAGCCCATGCGGCGCCCCCACGAGCACCCCCGGCGGCGCCGCCCAGGCGACGTCCGGTCCCGGAGGCGGCATCGTGCTCGGCCCACCCGGCATCGGTGCGCTGGTCGGGGCGACCGAGTACGGGGGCCCCGGCGACCCGAGCAGCGGCACCCTCGGCTCCTCGGGCGCCAACCTGCTCCAGCTCCCCGACAGCTACGCCGAGCTGGGCGGCACCAGCTTCCAGACGGCGACGGCGATGGGCGGCCTGCCGTACGAGACCCCGCTCCAGATCACCTGGCAGGGACGCTCGACGATCGCCTACAAGCGCGACATCGGGCTGGGCGGCGGCCCGATCGACGGCCTGCCCCGGGTGCTCGACCTGTGGTGGGAGCTGGCCGGGAGCCTCGGGATCCCCTACGAGGACGGGCTGTGGTCGGGCCCGGTCCAGATCGCGCGACCCCCGGCGGCCGGCGCCGGCAACGTGCTCGGACAGGCCGACGGTGCCCAGGCCGCCCTGATCGTGCCCGACGGCGCCGCCCAGGACCCCGGCGCGTGCGCCCCGGCGGCTCTCGAGGGCGTGCCGATGACCAGCGGAGAGCATGCTCAGCTGCTCTCAAACGGCCTGGCCGCCGCGCCGGCCGGCGCCCCGGCGGCGGTGCAGGAGATCGTCGCGGCCGGTAACCAGATCGTCGGCAAGCCGTACGAGGTCGGAGGCGGACACGGACTGCCGTTGTCCGAGATCGCGCCGAGCTACGACTGCTCGAGCAGCGTCGAGCATTTGCTCTACGGCGCGCGCCTCCTGCCGGTGAGCTACGACGCACCGTCGGGGACGCTCGAGACCTACGGCGAGCCGGGGCCGGGCCGGTGGGTGACGCTGTACGCCAACGCCGATCACGTGTTCATGTACGTGGCCGGCCTGCGCTGGGACACGCACAACGCCGCCGGGCCCGACGACGGCAGCGCCGGCATCGGCTGGCATCCGCTGATCCGCAGCGCGGCCGGGTTCGTGGCCCGCCACCCGGTGGGGCTGTGAGCCCGCTCCGCCGCGCCGCCGCCGTCGCTCTGTGCGCCGTGGCCTGCGCGGCGTGCGGCGCTGACCACCATGCTGCTCACGCCCGGACCGCGCCCTCGCCGCTCGCCCAGGCGCAGGACACCCACGAGTACCCCTCACCGCCGCCGCCGCGGCAGACCGCCACCGGCTCGGCGGCCGCGCCGGCGAGCGCGATCCGCGCGTTCGCCACGGCCTACATCAACTGGACCGCCCAGACGGTCGCTGGCGACATGCGCTCGCTGGCCGCGCGCAGCGTCGGCCAGGCCCGTTCGGCCATGGCCCTGGCCGCCGCCGAGACCGCCGGCGACTACGAGCTCCAGCGCGGCGGGATCGCCAACCACGGCACGGTCGAGGCGGTGGCGCCGCTACCCGATCAGGCCGGGCGCTACGTGGTGGTCACGTGCGAGTCGACCAGCGCGACCAACACCACCGCCTACCAGGGGCTGCGGCCCGCCTGGCACGTGGCGCTGGCCACCGTGGCCGAGCAGCGGCCCGGCCAGTGGGTGCTCAGCGGTTGGCAGCCCGAAAGCTAGACGGCCTGCCCGTTGGCGGTCAGCGTGACCTCGACGTTCCCGCGGGTGGCGTTCGAGTACGGACAGATCTCGTGCGCCGCCGCCACGATCTTCTTGGCCTCCTCGGCATCCTCGACCTGGGGGAGGGTGACGTCGAGCTGGACCGCGACGTTGAACCCGCGGTCCTCGGTGGTGATCAGGCTCACCTTGCTGTCGATCGACGCGTCCCCGACCTCCTTGCGCTCGCGCCGGGCGGCCACGCCGAGCGCTCCCTCGAAGCACGCCGCGTAGCCGACCGCGAACAGCTGCTCGGGGTTGGTGCCGCCGCCCTCGGTCGGCGGGCGCAGCTGCACCTCGAGCTCGCCGTCGCTGGTCTTGCCGTGGCCCTGCTCGCGTCCGCCGGTGACTGTCGCCTCTGCGGTGTAAACGACCTTTGCCATGCTCGCTCTCCTTGTTTTCGGCGCTTAGAGCCCAGAGCTTACGCTGGCTCAGTGGGCCGCGATGTTGAGCACCACGGCGGTGGCGAAGCACACCACGGCCGCAGCCCGGATCAGCCACCCGACCCGATCCCCCGGCCGCCCGGTGACCATTCCGACGATCGCCACCGTCATGCAGATGACCGCGACCAGCGCGAAGGCGGCGGCAGCGACGCGCACGGGCGTCCTCCTATCCTCTGAGCAGGCATGTCGACCCAGTACATCTTCACCACCTACAAGCTCTCGCGCCGCTATCCGCCCGATTGCCAGGTCCTGACCGACATCTCGCTGTCGTTCCTGCCCGGGGCCAAGATCGGCGTGATCGGCTACAACGGCGCCGGCAAGTCGACGCTGCTGCGGATCATGGCCGGCCTCGACACCGAGTTCGACGGCCACGCCCAGCTGGCGGCCGGCGCCACGGTCGGGCTGCTCGAGCAGGAGCCCCAGCTCGACGAGGCCAAGACCGTGCGCGAGAACATCGAGGAGGGAGTGGCCGAGACCAAGGCCCTGCTCGACCGCTTCAACGAGCTCTCGATGAACTACTCCGACGAGACCGCCGACGAGTTCGCGCGCGTCCAGGAACAGATCGACGCGGTCGACGGCTGGAATCTCGACACCACGCTCGAGATCGCCATGGACGCCTTGCGCACACCCCCGCCTGACGCCGAGGTCACCACCCTGTCCGGCGGCGAGCGTCGCCGTGTGGCTCTGGCCCGGCTGTTGCTGCGCCAGCCCGACCTGCTGCTCCTCGACGAGCCGACCAACCACCTCGACGCCGAGTCGGTGGCCTGGCTCGAGCGCCACCTCCAGGACTACAGGGGCACGGTCGTGGCGATCACCCACGATCGCTACTTCCTCGACAACGTGGCCGGCTGGATCCTCGAGCTCGACCGCGGCCGCGGCATCCCTTACGAGGGCAACTACTCGGGCTGGCTCGAGCAGAAGCGCAAGCGCCTCGAGACCGAGACCAAGCAGGAGAGCGCGCGCAAGCGGACGATCGAGCAGGAGCTCGAGTGGGTCCGCCTGAACGCCAGCGCCCGGCGCAACAAGCCCAAGGCCCGCCTGAACGCCTACGAGGCGCTGCTCGCCCAGGATCGCAACGTGAAGCTCGA
>JAFAYP010000614.1 GCA_019240305.1 Solirubrobacterales bacterium | reverse complement strand
GCGGTCTGCCATGCGGTGTGGCCGTAGCGGGTGCGGGCGGGCGCGATGTAGGTCCGTTCGAGGCGTTCGTCGATTCGCTTGTCGAACGACGTCGGCGGATACCCCAATGCTTTCGCGGCGCCTCGAAGCCGCGCCGCGATCTCGTCGGCTCCCTTCGGGGGCGAGCGTTATGCCGACAGCAGGCGCTGGAAGAACGAGCGATAGCGCTGGAGCGCTATCCGCAGGTCCTCGGTCGAGATGTCCTCCCCGCGGTCCCACTGCGCTTCGAGCCGCTCGCGCTCTTGGGCAAAGCCCTCGGCGAGTTGTTTCATGAGGTTCGCCACCAGCCCGTCGGCATCCTCCACCGCTCCTCGGGGTTCGTCGACGAACCGCGTCTGCACCTCCTCCCAGCGCCGCTGGAAGCTCGAACTGGCTTCGGCTGAGAGGAGTGGCCCAGCGTCGCCCGCGGAGCCCATGCCCGCCGCTTGAGCGTCGGTCGCGCCGGTGGTGGAAGCGTCGCGCGCGGTAATGGCAGCGGCCGCCGTTCCGGCCTGCGACGGCGGGATGGAATCGTCTCGGAAGGCCGTGGATCCGGCAGTAGCCCCGGCGCCGGATGCCGTTGTCGCGCCGGCCTCATCCCGCGGGGCCGTCGTGGGGATGTCGCCCTGGTCATCACCGACAGCCGCCGCGGCGCTCGCATCGCCTGCCGGCGCGACCTCTCCGGTACGGTCCTGCTCGTCGGTGCCGATACCGATTTGGTCGCGGGCCTCAACCCCCCTCACGGGCTGATCGTGACCCACCAGCTCCTGGTCGTACACGCGCGCGCCTTCCGCGTCGGCCGCCAGGGGATCTGCCGCTGCGCCCGGGTCAGTCGCCGGTTCGTTGGGCTGGGCGAGATCCCGAGTACTCAGAGTCTCTTCGCTGCGCTCCATCACTCATCCCCTCCGAATCGTCTGATCTGCAACAGTGGCTTGTCCGGGTCGGTCCGGTTGGCTCGCCTGATCAGATTCGTCTCTGGTTTGACGGTCACTTGTTTGGTGTTCGTCCCCCCGCGAAAGCAGGTCGTCGAAAAGCGCGCGGAAGTGAACCATCGACTGACGCAGCTGCTCCGTGCTCGCCCCTCCATTGCGAGCGTGCGAGGAGATTTGGTGCGCTGCTCGATAGTTTTCGACCACGTTGGGATGCTCGACTGAGATGTCGGCCGCCCGCTGCTCGAAGTCCTCTTCCACGGGATAGCCACGATCGCGCATGACCTCCTGCACCAGGGCGTGAGCGTCGCCGACTGCCGCTGCGGGCTCGTCCACGAAGTGGCGCTGGGTCGCGGACCAGCGTTCGCTATAGCGTTCGCGAGATGCCGGATCCAGCGGCCGGATCTCGAACTTCTCGACCCGCCGACGGCGATCGGTCAGCTCCTTCTCAGCCGCGCGCTGATCGCCGTGCTCGGCCACCGTCCGGCGGTACTCGGGCCCGAAGTCCTGCTTGAGTTGTTGCGATCTACGCTGACGGACGAGCAGCAGCCCGATCACCGCCAGCAGCACAACGATCACACCCACAAACACCCAGATCATGGGTCTCCTCTCCTTGCACTTCCGCGCTCAACGCGCGAGGTCAAATTCCTCTCAGCGGTATGTACCCGCATCCTCGGCTCGTCACCGAAACCGTGGTCTCGATTGAGACGTATGCGTCCAGACGTGGTTGGGCGACATCCCCGACGCCACGGGCCGAAGCCACCACGATGGGACGCTCGTTCCCCGTCGCCCACCGTCAACCAAGATGGACGATCACGCCGATCCGATCGCGATTCCGGCGCCCCGCAACCGTGGCTCCACCACCGACTCTGCTCTGGGTCTCCGGCCCAGCCGGATCGGCACTCGTGGAGCATTCCGCCACGGCGACGGAGGAAGTCTGGGCGACCACCTCGGCGCGACCGCCCCGAAGGAAGGGCCGTCGTCAAGCGCATTCAGGAACGCGATAGTGGCGCGTTCGTCGATCCGAGCATGAAGGCTCCGACGAACTGCACGACACGGTCACAACTGACGTAGTCACCGCGGGGGAGTGCGTGATCCGCGCTCCTAGCCGGCAGACTGATGCGAACGATCAGCGCCCAGCGCGCTCCTTGGCACGGCCGGTCGTCTTGCGCGCGGAACCACGCGTGCGCGCGGCCTTGCCCT
>JAFAYP010000443.1 GCA_019240305.1 Solirubrobacterales bacterium | reverse complement strand
TCCGGGGGCGACGTCGCGCTCGGCCCGCCCGCCGGCCAGCTCCTGACGGATGACCCGAAGCGGCAGGAACTCGTCGCGCTGGAGGCGCAGGATCGTGCGCAGACGCTGCACATCGGACTGGGTGTAGAGCCGGTATCCGCCCTGGGTGCGACGCGGCGCGAGCAGCTTCTGGTCCTCCAGGTAGCGGATCTTCGAGATCGAGATGTCGGGGAACTCCTGCTGGAGCGCCTTGCAGACCGTTCCGATGGTGACCGCCTTCTGGCGGGGCGGCTGGGGCCCGGCGCCGGCGGCATCCGGGAGCTCGACGTTGGGTTCGGTGGTCTCTGGCGTGGCCATCAGCGGCTGAGGAAGGCGAGCTTGTACTTGCCGATCTGAAGTTCGTCGCCCTGGGTCAGGCGGTGAGACTCGATGCGGCGGCGGTTGACGTAGGTCCCGTTGAGCGAGCCGCAGTCATCGAGGTAGTACTCGCTTCCGCGGCGCACCAGGATGGCGTGATCGCGCGAGACGGTCACGTCGTCGAGGAAGATGTCCGAGACCGGGCGGCGGCCGATCGTCACGCGACCAGCGCCGAGCGGGAAGCTTTCGCCCGTCCGTCCGCCTCCGGCGCGAATCACCAGCGCCGGTCCCCGTGCGACGACGTCATCCAACTCGAGCTCCTCGAGCTCCCCCGTCTCGCCCAGCTTGTACGTCGCGGTGGTGGTTCCGGGCGGCGGGTCGGAGTGAGCCAGGAATGCGCCGCATCGCTGGCAGTAGTTAGCGCCCTCGTCGTTGGCAAAACCGCACTCTGGGCAGTGCTGAGCCACCGCGGGTTGGCTACTCGGGCTCGGACCCGGGGACGCGGCCGGCCAGGATGTCGGTGAGCTGCTGTACGTCGGCGCCGGTGATCACCAGCTCGCCGGTCTCGTCCTTCTTGCGCAGCCGGTTGACCAGCTAGGCGCGGAGAATGTCGATCTTCCCGTGCAGGATGCGCCGCCGGTAGGAGATCTCCATCTCCTCGTCGGTGAGCTGCTTGATGAGCTCCTTCAGCTCCTGGTCGGTGAGTGAGCCCAAGTCGGGAAACGTGTCCATGCAGATCAGATCCTCCGGGTGCTTCCGGGTCGGAGTGGGCGAGGGAGCGAGTATAGCCTGGTGAACCGCCAGGCTCAATCTCAGCTTGAGAGTTTGGGCCGCTCGTTGCGAACGTCCGCGCCGCGCGCGGTTCGGGCGCGGATTTCCCGTGCGCCGCGCCGGACGTAGAGCACCGCGGCGAGCAGTCCGAGCGCCATCCCTACATACAACATGATCAGCGCCAGCCAGTGCACACCGGCCATCGCGAAAAACGGCGCGCCGGCGATCGGCGCGACCCCGAGGCGCCCCGCCCAGTTGATCACGAGCTCGACGCCGCGCCTGAGCGCGTATCGGCTGGCCGCCAGCATGAACAGCTCTCGGGCGATCACCACCGCGATCGCCCAGCGCGGCAGCAGCCTGAAGTGCCAGCAGACCACCATTCCGGAGACGATCAGGACCCGATCGACAAACGGGTCGAGCAGTGCTCCGAGGCGGCTGTACTGGCCGGTCAGCCGAGCCAGGAAGCCGTCGAGGTAGTCCGACCAGCCGATCACCGCGAACAGCAGGACGGCCAGCGCGTCGTGGCCGTCGGTGCTCGAGAAGGCCACGATCAGGAACCCCGGAATACCCACCAGTCGCAGGTAGTCGATCCCGTTGGGCAGCGTCCATGGGTTCAGCGGACGTCCCGACATCGTGGCCTCGGGGGGCGGGCCGGAGCGATCGATGCCGGTCAGCCGGCGCTTGGTGACCCTCGGAGTCATCGCCGCGGGTGGCGAAGGCCTACGGCTGCTCGCGCCACAGCGCGGCGATCTCCTCCGCCGCGTCCTCTATCAGCACGCTCGTCGTCTCACGGCCACGACGGAGCTGTACCTCGACCTCGCCGGCACCCAGCGTGCGGCGCCCGATCGTGACGCGCAGCGGGCAGCCGAGTAGCTCGGCATCGATGAACTTCTCGCCGGGGCCGGCGTCGCGCTCGTCGTAGAGGACCTCGAGCCCGAGCTCCTGTAGCTCGCCGTAGAGGCCGTCGGCGAACGCGCGCTCCTCGGTGCCCGCCTTGCCGAGGGTCACGAGCTCGACGTCGAACGGGGCGATCGCCTGTGGCCACGAGATCCCGGCCTCGTCGGCGTACTGCTCGACCGCGGCGGCGGCGGCCCGGGCGGGGCCGAAGCCGTAGCACCCCATCCAGATCAGCTGCTCGTGGCCGGCGTCGTCGAGGTAGGTGGCTCCGAGCGGCTTGGAATAGCGCGTGCCCAGCTTGAAGATGTTGCCGACCTCGATGGCCGGCTCGATGCGGATCGTGGCGCCGTTGATCGTGTCCCCGGGCATGACCGCGCGGACGTCGACACGCTCGAACCGGAAGTCGCGTCCCGGCTCGACCCCCCTCAGGTGGGCGTCGGGCTGGTTGGCCCCGGTGACGTAGCCGCCGGTAGCCACGCCGTCGTCGAGCAGGATCGGCATCTGGGCTCCGACCGGGCCGATGTAGCCGGGTGGACCCAGTCGCGCGGTGACCTCGTCGGGATGGGCCGGGCGGAAGTCCGTGCCCAGGGCGGTGCGCAGCTTGATCTCGTTCACCCGATGGTCCCCGCGCAGCATCACCAGCCGCATCTCGTCGCCGTCGAGGACGATCGGGAACGCCTTCAGGAGCGCTCCGTGCGGCAGGCCGAGCTCGGTCGCGACCGCCTCGATCGTGGTCATCCCCGGGGTGGGGACGACCTCGGGCGCGTCGAGCGCAGGCTCGAGTGCCACTGGCTGGGGCTCGCCGCTCGCCACCTCGAGGTTGGCCGCGTATCCGCCGGCCAGCACCACGTGGTTCTCGCCCGCGGGGCAGGGCGCCATGTACTCGTGGGCGCCGGTGCCGCCCATCATCCCCACGTCGGCCTCGACCCGGTACCACTCCAGGCCGCAGCGATCCATCATGCGGTCGTAGGCGATGACGTGCTTCTGGTAGGAGACCTCGAGCGTCTCGGCGTCCCGGTCGAAGGTGTAGGAGTCCTTCATGATGAACTCGCGGGTGCGCAGCACGCCCGCCCGCGGCCGCGGCTCGTCGCGCTCCTTGACCTGGAAGTGGTAGAGGATCAGCGGCAGATCCCGGTAGGACTTGACGGCCGCCGCCACGTGGGTGGTGACGACCTCCTCGTGGGTCATGGCCAGCACCAGGTCGGCCTCGCGGCGGTCCTTGAGCTTGAACAGCTCCTCGATGCCGTAGCGGCCGCTGCGCCGCCAGAGCTCGGCCGGCTGGAGGACCGGCATGAGCATCTCGTGTCCTCCGATCGCGTTCATCTCCTCGCGGACGATCTGGACGACCCGCTGGTGCACGCGCCACCCCGCGGGCAGCCAGCTCCACAAGCCGGCCCCGACCTGCCGGATCAGCCCGGCCCGGACCATCAGCTTGTGTGAGAGCGCCTCGGCATCGGCCGGCGGCTCGCGCTCGGTGGGCAGGAAGTACGAGGACAGGCGGGTCATTACCTCGCAGCGTACCCGGGCGTGATACAAGAAGCTGTTCCCTAGATTCCGGATGCAAGGAGCACGCGAATGGCCTACGAAGTTCCGCCGCTGCCGTACGACTACAACGCGCTCGAGCCGACGATCGACGAGCAGACGATGCACCTGCACCACGACAAGCACCACCAGGCGTACGTGAATGCCGCGAACGGCCTGCTCGAGGGCACCGAATGGGCTGAGAAGCCGGTGGAGGAGGTGCTGAGGAACCTCAGCTCGCTGCCCAGCGACAAGCAGACCGGCGTGCGCAATCAGGCCGGCGGCCACTACAACCACTCGTTGTTCTGGGAGTGGATGTCACCCGACGGCGGCGGCGAGCCCGACGGCGA
>JAFAYP010000428.1 GCA_019240305.1 Solirubrobacterales bacterium | reverse complement strand
GTGCCGTACGGAATCGCGCCCGCGTTCGGTGCCGCGACCGCGGTGGCGCTGGCCGCCCAGGCGATCGTGGTCTATCCGCCCGCCGCGGTCCACTCGCTGCTGCGCCGCCACAGCTCGCCGGCGAGCGTGAGGGTGGCCGAGGCGGCGGGCGCCTGGGGGCGGCAGTCGACGTAGTAGCCACCGGTCTCGCCCGCCAGCTCGGGTGCGGTGGCGCAGTAGACCGACGTTCTCGCTCCCTCCCGTGGCGATTTCATGCGGCGGGTCATGAGCGGCCGCAGCGGCCAGGGAACTCGGCGCCAGATGTCCGAGGCGATCGTTCCCGGGTGCAGCGCGCAGGCGGTCACGCCGGTGCCATCGAGCCGGCGGCCCAGCTCCTGGGCATGCAGCACATTGGCCAGCTTGGACACCGAGTACTCGCGCATGCCGGTGAACGACCTGGTGCGCCGGCGGACGGCGTTCCAGTCGATCCCTGATGCGTTGTAGTGAGCGACGCTGGCGACGTTGACGATCCGGGCCGGCGCACTTAAGCGCAGCCGATCGAGCAGCAGGGCCGTGAGCAGGAACGGCCCGACGTGGTTGGTGCCGAAGGCGATCTCAAAGCCGCTCGCGGTCATGCCGTGCGCGCCGGCCAGGCCGGCGTTGTTGATCAGCACGTGCAGCGGCGCTCCGGTGGCGAGGAACGTCTCCGCGCAGCGCCTGACCGAATCAAGGTCGCCGAGGTCGAGCGAGAGCAACTCGAGATTCCGGTTGCCGGTCTGCGTGGCGATCTCCTCGATCGCCTGTCGTCCGCGCTCCTCGGAGCGAACCGCCAGGAACAGCCGCGCACCGCGTCCGGCCAGCGCCCGCGCGGTCTCCAGGCCGATGCCGGTGTTGGCGCCGGTGATCAGGAACGTTCTGCCGTCGAGGTCTCCCATGCGCCGCGCATGCTAGGCAGCAGCAGGGCGGCCAGCGCCGACAGAAGCGCCCACCCGCACAGGATGAGGATGCTGGTCGTCGTTGAGAAGTGCTGGAGGGCGAGCCCGATCGCCAGCGGACCGACCCAGCCGAGCGATTGCGACAGCGTGCCGGCCGCGCCCTGCACCCGGCCTTGGAGGTGGTCGGGGGCCAGGGTGCCGCGCAGTCCCGCAACCTGGGAGTTGGCCAGGGGAGCAGGGATCTCGATCAGGGCCACGATCACGGCGGTGAACACCGTCCCCCGCCCGATCAGGAGCAGCGGCATGAGCAGGGCGGTAATGCAGATGTCGAAGCGGATCGCTGCCCGCGCCGAGATCCGTTCCACGAAGCGGGAGCTCGCTAGGAAGCCCCCGAGCAACCCGCCGACGGCGATCATCGCGAACATCACCCCGATCAGGCTGGGGGACGCGCCGTGGCGCTTGGCGAGCACGACCAGCATCAGGTAGAGAGCGCGCCAGGTCGGGTTGGCGGCAGCGTTGAGGAGCGAGCAGGTGCGCAGCAACGGCTGTTGCCACAGCCACCGCAAGCCCGAGGTGAACTCTGACGCCAGGCTCCCCCGCGGCTCGGTCCGCTCGGGCTCGAAGCTCGATCGCGTGAGCAGGGTGGCGGTCGCCGAGAACGCGTAGGAGATCGCGTCGGCCAGGAACGGAAGCGCGCGAGAGATCGCGAACAGCAGCCCGCCGAGCGGCGGCCCGACGATGCTGCCGGCATAGAACACGGTCTCGTTCTGGGCCACCGCCGCCGACAGCTGCTCGGGCGCCACCAGCCGGCGCAGCACGCCACGTTCGGTGACGAACGAGACGGTCAAGAGCGCGCCGTCGACGAAGGCGACGGCCGCCACCACGCCGTAGGCCACGCCGCCGCTCAGCACCGCGACGGTGAGCGCGGCGAGTGCCGCCGCGCGCAGCACGTCGCAGGAGAGCATCAGCCGCTTGCGATCGAAGTGATCGGCCAGCATGCCGGCCGGCAGTGCCAGCAGCGGGAGCGGCAACGTGGCCGCCAATCCGACCACGCCGGCCTTGGCCGGCGAGTGCGTCAAAGCGAGCACGAGCAGCGGATAGGCGACGGTCGAGACCTGCGAACCGAGCTCTGATACACCCTGTCCCGCCCACACGAGCATGTAGTCGCGATTGCGCCGCAGCGGCCTGTCCGCTCCCATCGGGCCTCACCGTACATCGCACTATCAAGTACGGGTCGGGTGATGCCGATGCTTGGGCCATCGTGAGCACGACCAAGCGCAACGACGTGGCCCTGATCGGCATCGTGCTGCTCGCCGGCGGCATCGCGATGTTGAGCATCGGCGCGGACCTGCTCGAGCGCGCACTCGTCACCGGCGTGCTGTGGAGCGCCGCCGCGGCGGCGTTCGCGGCCGCCCGCCGCTAGTGCGCGACCGGCTCGGGGGCCGCAACCCGGCGCAGCTCGTGCCGGGCGATCGAGCGCTTGTGGACCTCGTCGGGGCCATCGGCGATCCGCAGCGTGCGCAGATGGGCGTACATCATCGCCAGCGGGAAGTCATCGGACACACCGCCGCCGCCGTGGACCTGGATGGCACGGTCGATCACCCGCAACGCGATGTTGGGCGCCGCCACCTTGATCGCGGAGATCTCCGTGCGCGCGTGCGAGTTGCCCACGGTGTCCATCAGCCACGCCGCCTTCAGCGTGAGCAGCCGCGCCATCTCGATGTCGATCCGGGACTCCGCGATCCAGTCCTGGATGTTCGCCCGGTGGGCCACGGGCTCTCCGAACGCCACGCGCGAGGCGGCCCGTGCGCACATCAGCTCGAGCGCCCGCTCGGCCGCCCCGATGCTGCGCATGCAGTGGTGGATGCGCCCCGGCCCGAGCCGGGCCTGGGCGATCAGGAACCCGTGGCCCTCCTCGCTGATCAGGTTCGAAGCCGGTACGCGCACGTCCTCGAAGAGGATCTCGGCGTGGCCCTCCTGATCGATGTAGCCGAACACCGGGAGGTTGCGCACGATCGTCACGCCCGGCGTGTCCTTGGGCACGAGGATCATCGACTGCTGTTTGAACGGCGATGATTGGCTCCCACCCGCCCCGGTCTTGCCCATCACGATCAGGATCCGGCAGCGCTCGCGCAGCGAGCCCGAGATCCACCACTTGCGGCCGTCCAGCACGTACTCGTCGCCGTCGCGCTCGATCCGCAGCTCGATGTTGGTGGCGTCGGAGCTGGCCACATCGGGCTCGGTCATCGCGAAGGCCGAGCGGATCTCGCCCTCGAGCAGCGGGCGCAGCCAGCGCTCCTTCTGCTCGGGCGAGCCGAACAGCGTGAGCACCTCCATGTTCCCGGTGTCCGGCGCGGCGCAGTTGCAGGCCTCGGAGGCGATGTGGCTGCGCCCCATGATCTCGGCCAGCGGGGCGTAGTCAAGGTTGCTGAGGCCGGGCGCGCCGAACTCCTCGCCGCCGTGAGGCAGGAACAGATTCCAGAGACCGAGATCGCGCGCGGTGGCTTTCAGCTCCTCCATCACCGGCGGGTGCGAGTGCGGATCCCCCGAGGAGACGAGCTGCTCGTGGTAGACCGCCTCGGCGGGATAGACGTGCTCGTCCATGAACGAGAGCAGGCGCTCGCGTAGCTCCTGGCAGGTCTCGGAGAACTCGAATTCCATCGCGCCGCGAACACTACCGGCGGCCGGCGGGGAGCCGGGCGAGGTCGAGCTCAGGCGTCAGGCGAGCATCGAGGAGACGACCGAGGAGAACTCGCGCAGGTCGATCGGCTTGGCCACGAACGCGTCGCAGCCCGCGGCGCGCGCCTCGTCCTCGTCGCCCGGCATGACCGCCGCGGTGCAGGCCACAATCGGAATCGAAGCGGTGCGCGGCTCGGACTTGAGCTTGCGGGTCAGCTCCAGGCCGCTCCCGTCGGGGAGGTTCAGATCGAGCACGATCATGGCCGGCTCCTCCTCGGCCAGCGCCTGTTCTGCCGCGGCCAGCGAACCGGCGCCACGGACCTCGCGACCTTCCATCTCGAGCAGCCGCTCGACCAGCTTGAGGTTCATCTCGTGGTCATCGACGACGAGGATTCGAGCCCGGGCCATGGCTGCTCATCGTCACCACAAACCGAGAACTTGATCGGTGGCTGGAGGATTTGTGGAGGGTTGGGATGCTCGAGTCACTGCGGAGGAGCCGCCGCGATCAGCTCGCTGCGGGTCGGCGGCCAAACCGCCTTGACGCGCTCAAGCGCGGCTCGCGCGGCGGGTTCGTCGGCGGTCCGGGCGGCCGCCTCGAACTCGGTGAGTGCCGACTGGAGCGGCCCGGCGCCGAGCATCAGGGCGTCGTTGCGAGCGGCGTGCGCCGCCTGGATCGCCGGATCGAGCTCGCCGGCGGCCACGGTGACCTCGAGGCGTTCGATCGCGCGGCCCAGGCTGGCCAGCATCGAGGCCACCATCGCGTCGGCCTCGGCGCCGATGACCGCGTGGAGCTGGGCGATC
>JAFAYP010000151.1 GCA_019240305.1 Solirubrobacterales bacterium | reverse complement strand
TCCTCGGTGGCGCAGTTCAGCAGGTAGACGGCGTGAATCAGGACCCGCTCGATCGGGCTGGCCGCGAGCGCGTCGCGAAACTCCGCGTAGTCGTCCTCGCCGTAGGCGGTGGGTCGCCACATCCGCGGGGACTGGTTGAAGATCTGGATCGCCTCACAGCCTCGCTCGATCCCGCGCTCAACCGCTCGCGGAAGTCCGCCGGCGTTCGAGACGTGTGCGCCGATTAGCATGAGATTCTGTAGATCATGCGCGTTCGCTTTGCTCCATCCCCGACCGGAGCGCTGCACATCGGTGGCGCCCGGACGGCCCTCTACAACTGGCTTCTCGCCCGCGGGCGGGCGTACGGCCCGGATGGGGAGCCCGGGACGCTGGTGCTGCGGATCGAAGATACCGATCGATCGCGCTCCACCCCGGAGAACGTGGAGCAGATCCTCGACGCGATGAGATGGCTGCGACTCGACTGGGACGAGGGGCCGGTGTTCCAGTCAGAGCGCGCCGAGCGCCACCGCGAGATCCTCGCCCAGCTGCTCGAGTCCGGTCACGCCTACCACTCCAGCGCCACGGCGGACGATGTCCGGACCTTCAAGGAGCGCCACGGCGCCGAGCGGGGATTCCGCGGAGTCCCGGAGTCCGAGGGGGCGGTGCGGCTGCACGTTCCCGACGAGGGCGAGACGGTCTTCGACGATGTGATCCGCGGCCAGATCCGCTTCGCCAACGCGAGCATTGACGACCCGGTGATCGCGCGCGCCGATGGCTCGGTGCTCTACGTGTTCGCCAACCTGGTCGACGACCTCGACGCGGAGATCACCGACGTCGTACGCGGCGAGGACCACATCTCGAACACGCCCAAGCAGCTGCTCGTCCTCGATGCGCTGGGCATCGCTGCACCGCGCTACGCCCATCTTCCGCTCCTGCACGGGCCGGACGGGCGCAAGCTATCCAAGCGCCACGGCGCGGCCTCGGTGCAGGAGCTGCGCGCCGCCGGCTATCTGACCGAGGCCGTCGACAACTACATCGCGCTGCTCGGAGCCGGGTTCGCCGCCGACGAGGAGTTCTTCTCGCTGGAGGAGCTGGCCCGGCGCTTCCGGCTCGAGCGCGTATCCAAGAACCCCGCGGTGTTCGACGAGCGCAAGCTGCGCCACCTGAACGGCCGCTGGATCCGCGAGCTCGGGACCGACCAGCTGACCGAGCGCCTGGAGCAGTTCACCGGACGGACCGGCCTCCACGATGCGGTCGCGATCTCGGAGGCGAAGATCCAGACGCTGAGAGAGTTCTGGCCGCTGGCGGGCTTCCTGTTCGACGGACCGAGCGACGATCCGGCCGCCTTCCAGAAGGTGATCGGTTCAGACGGTGGGGTGGAGTGCCTGAAGGCGGCCCGGGACGCGCTGGCCGGCGCCGAGCCGTTCACGGTCGAGACCGTCGAGGCCGCCCTGCGCGAGGTGGTCGAGCAGCGGGGGGCCAAGCCGGCCAAGGTGTTCCAGCCGGTGCGCGTCGCGATCGCCGGCACGACCATCTCGCCGGGCATTTTCGAGAGCGTTGCGCTGCTCGGCCGCGATGAGACTCTTGCTCGCATCGACCGTGCCCTGGAGCATGCGCAGTGACACGCCGACTAAACGAACGTCCTAGCCCTGCCGATAACGCTGGATGAGGCGGCCATGTCTGTGGACCCGCCACCCTCCCCCGAAACTACGAGAAAGAGCCTCTCCGCCTTGGCCACGCTAGCCGCCGTCAAGAGTTCCGATGATCCATACGCCTCCCGCGAGCGCCATCACAACGAGGGCCATGGGCGGCGTCTGACCGCCGCCTTCGAGGCCCTCGAGGCGTTCCCGATGCTGGCCGAGTCGCGCAACCGCGTGCTCCGTCTGTTCGAGGCCGGCGAACCCTCCACCGCCGACGTGGTGGCGGCCGTCGAAGCCGACGTGGCGCTTGCCGTCACCGTGCTTCGTCTTGCCAACCGTCTCGACGGCCGCATGCGCGGCCGCGTCGAGAGCGCGGTCAAGGGCGTCGAGGTCCTTTCGCCCCGCACCGTCCACTCGATCGCCTCCAAGGCCCGGACGTTCGACTTCTTCGAGCGCACCGCGGTGTGGCAGGGCGTGCCCGAGCGCTTCCGCCTGCATGCCGTCGCCACCCAGCGTGCCGCCGACCGGATTGCCCGCGAGCTCGGCTACGAGGCCCGCGACCGGCTGATGGTCACCTCACTGCTGCACGACATCGGCAAGCTGGTCCTGGTCCACGCCTATCCCGGCTATCCCCGCCAGATTCACGCCGAGGCGCGCACGCCCGAGGAGCGGATCCAGTCCGAGCGTCGTGAGCTGGGCGTCGATCACGCCCTGGTCGGCGGCGTGCTGGCTCGCCGTTGGGGCCTGCCCAAGTCCGTGGCCAGCGTGATCGAGCGCCACCACGCCGAGGACGTCGACGGCGAAGCGGCCGTCGTGCGCCTGGCCGACATGCTCGCGCACTACACGCTCGGCGGTTCGGTCTCGCCCTCTGAGCTGCTCGCCGTCGCGCGTCAGGTCGGGATCGCCCCGCCCGAGCTGCGCACGGTCATGTACGACCTGCCCCTGCCGAGCTCCGGCGGGCGCCGGCGCCAGATCGATCCGTGCCCGATGTCGACCCGCGAGGTCGAGGTCCTGCGCCGGCTGGCCCGCGGCATGGTCTACAAGCAGATCGCCTCTGA
>JAFAYP010000343.1 GCA_019240305.1 Solirubrobacterales bacterium | reverse complement strand
GAAGTACCCGGTCACCAGGATCGATTGGTTGCGGTTCCACTCGTCCAGGGATGTCTCCTCAATCGGCGCGCTCGAGGCGATCCCGGCGTTCGAGACCAGGATGTCGACCCCGCCGAAGGCATTGACGGCTGCCTGGAAGGCGCCCTGCACGTCGGTCTCCGAGGTGACGTCGCCGCCCACCGGTAGACCCGAGGCGCCAAGTTCCTGCACGGTATCTCCGGCGCCGTCGCCGTCGAGGTCGAACGCGACCATGCACGCACCCGCGCTGGACAGCGCATCGACGATCGCGCCGCCGATCCCGCCGGCTGCGCCCGTGACCAGCGCCACCTTTCCCTGGAGCTCGCCGGGGGGCGGGGCCAGCGACAGCTTGTACAGCTCAAGCGGCCAATACTCGACCGCGAAGCTCTCGGCCGCGGTCAGCGAGGTGAAACCGCCGAGCGCGTGGGCGCCCGCCATGACCTCGATGGCGCGGTGATAGAGGTCGCGTGAAAGCGAGGCGTTCTTCACCGTCGGCGCCACACCGACCATGCCGACGTGCTGGATCAACACGACGCGCGCGTCGGGATCACCCCGCTCTGCCGTGTTGTCGGCGTGCTCGTCGAAATATTCCCGGTAGGCATCCCGATAGTCGCTGGCCATGGATCGCACCCGCTCCCGCAGCGTGTGGGCATCCTCCGAGCTCGGGTCGAACGGGACCCACAACGGGACGCGCTTGGTGTGGACGAGATGGTCTGGACAGGCGGCACCTATGCCGGTCAGGTCAGGCGCGGCCCGGGACGAGACGAACTCGAGCACGCGCGAGGAGGTGTCGGCGAGCAGCACCTTGGAGCGCTCGCTGGACACAGCGCCCCGCAGCGCCGGCAGGACCTCGAGCAGAAGTGCTTCGCGGTCGACCGTCGCATCGCCCAATGCGCCGTCAAAACGCTCCTTGTCCGTCGTCTTGCCGTTGACGAACTCGACCGCCTGGTTGATCACCCCGATCGTTCGCTTGTATGCCTCCTCCGCGGAGTCGCCCCAGACGACCAGGCCGTGCTTGGCCAGCACGACGAGCTGCAGGCTCGGGTTGTTTCGAACGGCCAGGCCGACCTGCTTGGCCAGCGTGAAGCCGGGACGGATGTAATCAATCCACGCTGCATCGTCCCCGAAGCACTCGGCCACCAACCGCTGACCATCCTTGGTCCCGGCCAGTACATTGATGCCGTCCGGATGCGTGTGGTGCACGTGCGCCGCCGGAATGAACGCGTGCAGCAGTGTCTCGATCGAGGACCGCGGGGCGGCGGGATCGATCTGGCAGCGCGCCAGGTACGCGACCATGTCCTCGTCGGACATCTCGTCGCGCTCCAACAGCGGAGTCATCTCCTCCATGCGCAGCGGGGTGAAGTCCTTCCCTTCCATGGTCGCCAGATCCGAGCCGGATCCCTTCACCCACATCGCCTCGACCGTATGTCCGACATGATCGGAAGTGGTGCCCTTAGCCGAGGTGTTGCCGCCGCCGAAGTTAGCCACGGCCCGGTCTGACCCGAGCAGGTGCGAGGCCAGCAGCACCTGGCCAAGCGCGTCGTCCGGCACCTCGGATGAGTCGGCCGGCCAGCGGTCCTCGACCGGGTCGATCATTCGGGCGACGACGCTCATCGTCCCCACCCCCCGGCCAGCGCCTCCGTGCTGCCACGTTCGGCGCCGGTGCGTTCGACGTACCCACCCTCATGCAGGCCGCGTACCGGATCCTCAGCGGCGCCTCGCTCGACCCTTGTCCTGGCGCACAGGGGCCGGACATCGAACCGGTAGGCGTCGAGCAGCAGTTCGTGGGCGCCCAACACGTCGCCGGCGCGCTGGGCCTGCGCGAGCGCATCTCGGTCCACCAGCAACGCCTTGGCGTACGCCTCCTGCAAGTTGACCACACTGAGGGTCATTGCGTCCACCTTTGCCTCGATGTTGTGCGATTGATCGATCGTGAGCCGCGGCAGTGCGCGCCCCGGGGCCGTCAGCTCGACGAAGATCAGAAACAGCTCAAAGGGATTCACCGAGCCGACGATGAGGTCGTCGTCGGCGTACTTGCGATTGTTGAAGTGAAAGCCGCCAAGCCGCCCTTCGTCGTCGACGATGGCGACGATCTGCTCGATGTTCACACCCTGGGCGTGGTGACCCAGGTCCACGAGCACCTTCGCGCGCTCGCCAAGCTTCTGGCAGATCAGCAGCGCGGAGCCCCAGTCGGCCAGATCAGTCGCGTAGAACGCGGGCTCGAACAGCTTGTACTCGACGAGCATCTCCTGCTCGGGCGGCAGCGCCGCGTACACGCGCGCGAGCGACGCCAGCATGCGATGCCGACGGTCGACGAGGTCGTCCTGACCGGCGTAGTTGGTGCCGTCGGCCAGCCACAGCGACTGCGCCGTCGAGCCCAGCTCGGTGGCGATGTGCACGCATTCGAGCAGATGGTCGACCGCCCGAGCTCGCACTCGCTCATCCGGATGGGTGATCGAGCCCAGTTTGTAGTCGGGGTCCTGAAACAGA
>JAFAYP010000207.1 GCA_019240305.1 Solirubrobacterales bacterium | reverse complement strand
TCCAGCACGCCGTCGGAGATCTGATCGGCGACCTTGTCCGGATGACCCTCGGTCACCGACTCCGAGGTGAACAGGAACTCGTTGTCGGACAGTGTGCTCATGGGATCTGAAGGTTCAGCTCGGTGGTCGTGTCCCGCTCGCCGCTCGTGGAGCTCAGGCCGATCGCATGGACCTGGGAGAGGTCCGGCACCAGCTCGCGGGTCCGCGCGCCGCTGGTCAGACCCGTCTGCTCGCCGAGCGCGAGGAGCCGACTGACGTCGCCAAAGACTAGCGAGCTGAGAGGCCCCGGCTGATCGGGCAGCGTCGCTCGATAGCCGGGGTCGCCGTCCAGCGAGTGCTCGCGCGCAAACACGTCATCGATCAACCGAAGGCTCGTCGAGACGACGACCAGGCCGTCCCACACGCCGTAGTCGACCTGAAGGCCGGGACCCAGCGCGATCTCGTGCACGGCCACGCCGCCGATGTCCTGGTCGGCCAGCTCCGGAACCTGCCCCGGGCCTGAGCCAGAGGCCGAGAACATCCCGGTGACCGGGCCCTCCAGCGCGGCCAGCTCACCCTGCGCGGTCGCCTGGTGCTGGACGCGGGCGACGATCACCAGCGACGGCGTCGTTCCCGGCCCGAGGGCCACCGCGGTCTCCCCATCGAACAGCGAGAGGACGCTGCGGAGGTTGACCCCTTGAGACCTCAGCGCGGTCCCCACGCGCTGAAGCAGCGGCCCGACGTTGGCCGCGATACCCGCGGTGGCGGTGGCCTCGAGCAGCGCCGGGGCGGCCCGGTCCAGGCCGTCGACGTCGAGCATCAGCGTCGAGCCCGACGGCAGTACCGACTGCAGCGTGGGGGTGAACGAGCGCACCGGCGCCGTGGCGCCCAGCACGCTGTGCACCAGGACCCGCGCGCCGGTCGCGGTCGGGGACACCGAGATCGCCGTGCCCTGCAGCGAGGGTCGGTCGAGCAGCAGCCCGATCGCGCCGCCCACGCGGGTGCGCGTGGCCAGCAGCTCGTGGACCCCAGTCGCCGAGAGGTACGCGTCGAGCACCCGATCGGCCGGCTCGCCAGCCACCGCGCGGTCGTAGGCCGGATCGCGCGAGAGCTTGCGCGCGCGTCCCGCAGCGGCGTCGATTGCCGCCCGGACCCCGGTGGCCGAGCCGGCCACCAAGTAATGACCGACGAAGGCGAGCTCGCTTCCGGTCGGGTAGGCCTCGAGGCGCGCCCCGTCGTACGCCCCCGCCGCACTCGCCCCGGCGGAGCGGACGAAGGCCTGCGCGCGGGTGGGCCGGGCCACGGCGAGCACGACCAACGGCTCGATCGCACCCGATGCGCCCGATGAGATCAGCGCGAGCGCCGCCTCCTTGCCGATCCACGGCCGGACCGCGCCGGCGAAGTCGGCGGGGGCAGCGTTCGAGCCGGCGACGATCGTGCGCAGCCGGTTCAGCGCGGCGGTCTCGAGCAGCGGCCAGTCCGGGAAGCGGGCGGCCAGCGTGCGCGCGTCCGCGACGACCGGCCGGCCTGAATCGATCGACAGGTTCAGGTAGGCCAGGGCGTCCGCCGGGACGAGCGCGGCGGCACCGGTGGCCGGCGGGATCTCGTCCGAGCCGCTCATCCCCCACACCGCGGCCGCGGCGATCGCGATCACCGCGAGCAGCAGACCGGCCGCGAGCGCGAGGCGCCGGCGGATGAAGTGCCGGGGAGTGCGACTGGGCTGCGACGGCGTCGCGCTGTGAGGACCGCGCCAGTCGATCAGCCGGGGAGGCGAGATATGCGGCCGTGTGACGGTCGACATCGCACCGAGCAATGAATCAGTTTTGAGCGGCTTTTGCGCCGGTTCAGGCTGCTTCGCGCCGGCCGCGGCCTCGCCGCTCGTTGCGCTCGACGAAGTCGATGATCACCGGCACGCCCTCGAGGTGGTAGCGCTCGCGCAGCCGGTTCTCGATGTAGTAGGCGTAGTCCCGGGTGACCCGTGCGCGCGAGTTGACCTGGATCGAGAAGCGGGGCGGTCGCTCGCCGGTTTGGGTCATGTACAGCAACCGCAGCCGATGACCGCCGCGCGCGGGCCCGCCGGCCGGCGGCTGGCGGGCGCTGACCACGTCAGACAGGAACCGGTTGAGCTGGGGTGTCGGGATGCGGCCCGCGCTCCGATCGGCCAGGGCGATCGCCTCGGCCAGCAGCCGCTGCACGTTGCGGCCGCTCTTCGCGCTGGCGGTGAGCACGCGCGGGCGCAGGCGGAGCTTCTGGTGGGCCCGGGCACGTTCGTATTCGAGGTCGATGCCGTCGACGCCGGCGAGATCCCACTTGTTCAGCACCAGCGCGGTGGCGCACCCGCTGCGCATGGCGAGCTCGGCCACGCGCAGGTCCTGGGCGGTGATGCCCGCGGTGGCGTCGCACACGACGAGCGCGACGTCGGCGCGCTCGGCGGCCCGGCGCGAGCGCAGCGACGTGTAGTACTCGAGCGCCTCCCCCACCTTGGCCTGGCGCCGCAGGCCGGCGGTGTCGATCAGGACCAGCCGGCGCTCCTCGAAGGAGATCGGCAGGTCGATCGCGTCGCGCGTGGTGCCGGCCAGCGGCGAGACGATCACCCGCTCGGCGCCGGCGAACCGGTTTACCAGCGAGGACTTGCCGACGTTCGGACGGCCGATCACGGCCAGCCGCACTGCATCGTCGGCGTCCTGGTCGCGCTCGGCGACGTCCGCCGGGGCCAGCTCGACGATCCGATCGAGGAGGTCCCCGGTGCCGAGGCCCTGCGTCGCCGACACCGGGATCGGCTCGCCGAGGCCGAGCGCGTGGAACTCCGCGCCCAGCGAGATGTCGCGGACCGAATCGATCTTGTTGGCTGCCACCACGGCCGGGAGCGGTCCGCGTCGCACCAGATCGGCCACTTCGTGGTCGCCGGGCCGCAGACCCGCACGCGCGTCGACCACCAGCACCGCCACGTCGGCGTCGGCCAGCGCCGCCCTCACCTGATCGTGTACGGCCCTCGCCAGCTCCGCGCGGTCGTCCAGGTCGACGCCGCCGGTGTCGACGAGCGTCAGCGCGCGACCGTTCCAGTCGGTGGAGAGCTCCTTGCGGTCCCGGGTGACGCCGGGTCGCTCGTGCACCACCGCCTCGCGCGACTCGGTGAGCCGATTGACCAGCGAGGACTTACCGACGTTGGGATATCCGACGACCGCGACCTTCATGGCGGACCCGAGGGTAGCTTGCCCCTCGGGTCCGCCTGAGGTCCGGTGGCTCGGAGCCTGCTGCTAGCCGGTCGGCAGGTCGGTGCCCGCGCCGGCGCAATAGCCGGCGCCCTCCGCGGAGTCATTGCTCCACAGCGACTGCACCGCGAACCGGTCGCCGGCGTTGCCGGTGATGTTGCCCAGCGCGCCCGGGATCGGCTCCGGCGGACCCTGGGCCGTGAGGAGGTTCTCTCCGACCCAGGCGCACTTGTCGCCGTCCTCGTTCGCGTCG
>JAFAYP010000160.1 GCA_019240305.1 Solirubrobacterales bacterium | reverse complement strand
CCAGACAAGGGATGCTCAGGGTCGCGATCGGCACGGTCGTGAATTCCCTTCGGGTCCCCGGGGCCACGGACCGAGGAGAGCGGTGAACGATCGGACACGGGTCGGAGTAATCGGGTGCGGCCTGATTGCCCAGGTCATGCACCTGCCGTACCTGACCGAGCTGTCGGACCGCTTTGATCTCGCCGCGGTGTGCGATCTCCGCGAGACCGTGGCCGCCGGCTGCGCCCAGCGCTTCGGTGTGCACCGGGCGGTGGCGAGCTGGGAGGAGCTGCTCGACGAGCCGCTCGACGCGGTGCTGATCGCCACCTCGGGTGACCACGCGCCGATTGCCATCGAGGCGGCGCGCGCCGGCATGCACGTGCTGGTCGAGAAACCGATGGCGCTGAGTAGCGAGGGTGCCGAGGCGATGGCGCGCGCGGCCGAGTTCGCCGGCGTGTGCCTGATGGTCGGGACCATGAAGCGCTACGACCCGGCCTACGAGCGGCTCACCGAGTTGCTGCCGGCCGTGGATGACCTGCGCCTGATCCGGGTGACCACGCTGGAGTCGCCGTTCGCGCCCTACGTCGCGCACTACCCGCTGATCGGACTGGACGGCCCGGCGGGCGACCCGGTGCTCGGCGAGCGTGAGCGCGACACGCTCGAGGGCGCGCTCGGCGAGCTCGATGAGGAGACCCTCTGGTGCCATCGCTGGATCCTGCTCGACAACCTGGTGCACGAGTTCAACATGCTCGGGGGCCTGCTCGGCGAGCCGGACGAGATCCGCTTTGCGCACCTCTCACGTCGGTCGGTGAGCATCGACATGCGCTTCGGGCGGACCGACTGCCACCTTTCCTGGGTCGACTTGCCGGGCATCGCGCGCTACCGGCAGGAGCTCTGCTTCTACGGCCCGGCGCAGCGCCTGACGCTCGAGCTGCCCTCGCCGTTCTTGCGCAGCATGCCGACGCGGTTGCTGGTGGAGGGCGGTGAAGTCGGGGATGCCGGGAGCTGGCAGCGCGAGGAGATCACCTCCTACGAGGAGGCGTTCAAGCGCGAGCTGGTCGAGTTCTCCGAGTGCATCCGCACCGGTCGGACGCCGCGCACGGCCGCCGACGATGGACTGCGCGACATGCGCCTGGCCGAGGCGGTGGCGCGCACCCACTTCGAACGCACGACAACTTCCCATCGCACGGGACCGCTGCTGACCGGCGGCGCGGCGCGCGCTGAGGCCGGGGTGACGTGATGAGCACTCAGGCGCAGGCGCCGTCCGCCGCCGGTGAGGCGCGCACCGATGTGTGGCTCGCCAACGCGCCGGTCAGCTACGGCGCGTTCGAGATCACCGTCGGGCTCGATCCGAACGTTCCCGACCCGGTCGCCCTGCTCGACGCGGTATCGGGCGCGGGCTACACCGGCATCGACCTCGGACCGGTCGGCTATCTCGGCACCGGCGAGCGGCTGGCGGCTCGGCTCTCCGAGCGGGGCCTGGGGCTGGCCGGCGGCTACCTCGAGCTCCCGTTCAGCGACCCCGGCGCGATGGGCGGCGCAATGCGGGAGCTCGACGCGTTGCTCGAGCTGTTCGATGCCGTTTCCACCCCCGAGCGTCCCCCGCGGCCGACCCTGGCCGACGCCGGCTCGCCGGTCAGGGCCGCGCTGCCGGGTCGGGCCGCGCTCGACCCATCGGTGGGCTTGGACGACGCCGGCTGGGAGCGGTTCGCCCGCGGGCTCGCGATGGCCGTGGCGCGCTGCCGCGCGGGCGGTTATGAACCGACCTTCCACCACCACACGGCGACCTACGTCGAGGCCCAATGGGAAATCGAGCGGCTGCTCGATGTCTCCGACGTGGGGATTTGCCTGGACACCGGGCACCTCCTGCTCGGGCGGGGCGATCCGGTTCAGGCGCTCCACGACTGGGGCCCACGCATCAACCAGGTGCATCTGAAGGATGCCCGCATGGACGTGCTCGAGCAGATCGTGGCCGAGGCCGCGCCGGTGCAGGAAATCTGGCGCCGGCGGGCGTTCTGCCCGCTCGGCGAGGGCGACATTCCGATCGGCGAGGTCCTGGCGACGTTGACCGACATCGGCTACGCGGGCTGGTTGGTGGTCGAGCAGGACGTTCTCCCCGACGCCGGCGAGCCGGAGCGCCCCGCCGAGGAGCAGCGGCGCAACCGGGAGTACCTGCGCCGCCACGGCCTGTGATACGCGAGCCGATCCGCATCGCGCTGATCGGCGCCGGGCGGATGGGCCGGACGCACCTCGATGCCCTGCAGCGCGCCGAGGGCCTGAGTGTCGCGGCGATCGTCGAACCGGTGGCGAGCGTCCGCGAGTCGGTGGCGGCCCGCGGCTACCGCACCGAGGCGAGCGTCGACGCCCTGCTTGACCAGGCCGGCTTCGACGCGGTGCTGATCGCCGCCCCCTCCGACCAGCACCTGGAGCTCGTGCTGAGGTTCGCCGGGGCGGGAATCCCGATGCTCTGCGAGAAGCCCGTCGGCATCGGCACGGCCGAGGCCGAGCAGGCGCTCGCGGCTGTGCAACGCGCCGGAATCATCTTCCAGGTCGGCTACTGGCGGCGTTTTGTCCCGGAATTGCGAGCCTTGCGCCACCGGATCGCCGCCGGGGCGCTGGGCGAGATCGTCCAGGTGTCATGCCATCAGTGGGACGCGGAGTCTCCGTCGGCCGAGTTCCGCGCGCACAGCGGCGGCATAGCCGTCGACATGGGCGTGCACGAGTTCGATCAGACGCGGTGGCTGACCGGCCAGGACGTGGCGTGGTTGACCGCGGCGAGCGGCGCCGGGGGAGCGCAGGCCGGGCGCGATCCCGACGTGGCGGTGATCCTCGCGCAGCTGACGGGCGGGGCCGCGGCGACGGTGTCGCTCGGGCGCACCTTCCCGCATGGCGACTGCTGCTGGGTCGAGGTGTTCGGCACGGGCGGCTATGAACGGATCCCGTTCATATGGGGCGAGCCGGGCCAGCGCGCATTTGGCGAAGCGCTCGTCGCTCAGGCGAACGCGTTCGCGGCCGCGGTCCGGGGCGAGCGGCAGCTCGGCGCCGGCGGCGAGGATGCGCTGGCGGCATTGACCGCGGCCGAGCTGGCCGCCGGCTCCCTGCTCGACGGGCAGCGGCGCGAGGTGCTCGCCAGGGTGGGGGCATGACCGCCGGGGAGGTCGGCGTCGGCCTGATCGGCTACGGGACGATGGGCAAGGCCCACAGCTACGCCTACGCGGCCGCCCCGGTGATCAGGGCGCTGCGCACGCGCCCGCGCCTGCGCGTGATCTGCGGGCGCGACCGTGCGGCGGTACAGCGGGCCGCCCGGGACTTCGGCGCCGAGCGGTTCACGACCGACTGGCGCGAGGTGGTGCAGGCGCCCGACGTCGAGATCGTCGACATCTGCACGCCGCCCGGGGCGCACGCCGAGGTGATCGAGGCGGCAGCCGAGTCAGGCAAGGCGATCCTGTGCGAGAAGCCGCTGGCCGCCGACTGGGATGACGCCTGCCGGGCGGCGGTCGCCGTTCGCCGTGCGCCGGTCAAGAACGCCATCGGCTTCAACTACCGCCGGCTGCCCGCGCTGTCGCTGATGAAGCAGCTCATCGACGAGGGCCGGATTGGTGCCGTGCGGCTGTGGCGGGGGAG
>JAFAYP010000090.1 GCA_019240305.1 Solirubrobacterales bacterium | reverse complement strand
ATTGCCGCCGCCGTTGCCCGGGGTTGGCGAGTCGAAGAACGTGTTGAACAGCCGGTTCATCTCGTTCTGCATCGTGTGGAGCTCACGCACCGGCTCCCAGCGGATAAGTGCCATGTCAAACCTCCCTTGGGGACTGAGAAACTCTCTGGTGTCACATTATGAAATCTTAGTGCCTGCTTGTCAAGTATACTGCGGTCAATCGGCAGAGATCGACCGACCTCCGCTGGCCTTTAGGGCGTTCGCACCCAGAAGCCGACCGGTGATTGCGCAACCATTCGTCGGGAAGAGGAACACGACGCCGTGACCGCCGCACGACCCGCAAAGCAAATGTCCAAGGACCCGGCAGGCACCGCGCTCGAGCGGCTGGTCGAGCGGTACGACCCAAGCGTGTTCGACGTCGACCGCGCCGAGGTCCGCATCCGCGTCGAGGATGGCGGGGAGCCCCACGATGTGCTGCTCAAGGATGGGACAGCCCGCCTCGCGGACCCCCACGGCAGCCCCGACGCGGTGCTGAGCGCCGACGCGAGCACCTGGGAGGAGATTGCCGAGAACGTTCGCGGCGGGATGGAGGCATTCCGCCGGGGTCGCCTGCGCATCCGGCGAGATCTGCACCTCGGGGTCGGCTTCCTCGCCGCCACCGCGCTTTCCCAGGGGCCTGGGAGCCTGTGCCTTCGCCACGTCGAGACCGAGGCAGGGAAGATCTCCACGATCGAAGCGGGCACCGGCGACCCCGTCGTCCTGATTCACGGCCTGGGCGCCACCAAGGCTTCATTCCTGCCCACGATCGACGCGCTCGCGCCTTCCTACCGGACGATCGCGGTCGATCTGCCCGGCTTCGGCGACTCCGAGAAGCCGCTGTGGGGCGCCTATGACGCGCCGTTCTTCACTCGGTCGATTCTCGCCCTGCTCGACGCGCTCGAGCTCGACTCGGCGCACTTGGTCGGCAACAGCATGGGTGGCCGCGTGGCCCTCGAACTCGGCCTCGAGCATCCCGGTCGCACCCGCCGGCTCGTGCTCCTCGCCCCATCGCTGGCCTGGCTGAAGCCCCGACCCTGGGCTCCCTACCTGCGCCTGATCCCCACCCAGCTCGGAATCTTCCAGCCGGCGCCCCGGCCCCTGATCGAGATGATCGTCAAGCAGTTCGTCCCGGGCTCCGACACGGAGTGGACGGCGGCCGGCATCGACGAGTTCATGCGCTCGTACGTGACCCCCCTGGGGCGCGCGGCCTTCTACGCGGCCGCCCGCAACATCTACCTCGAGGAGCCCCGTGGACCCCGCGGTCTGTGGACGCGCCTGGCGGCGCTCGGGCCCGAGGCGCTGTTCGTGTGGGGCCGCAAGGACCGCGTGGTGCCGCTCGCCTTCGCCCGCCACGTGCGCGAGGAGCTGCCGTCGGCCGAGCACCTCAAACTCGACTGCGGCCACGTTCCCCAGCTCGAGCGCCCCCGGCAAACCCACGACGCGATCGCGCGGTTCCTGGCCACCGGCACGACATAGCCGAGGCCTAAGCCGACGAGTCGATCATCGAGCGCCCGGTCATCGCATCGGGCTGCTCGAAGCCGAGGATCTGAAGCACCGTCGGCGCCACGTCGGCCAGGATGCCCTCCTCGCGCAGGCGCAGCCCGTCCACCGTGACGATCAACGGAACCGGGTTCAGCGAGTGCGCGGTGTTGGGGCTGCCGTCGTCCTCGAGCATGTGATCAGAGTTGCCGTGGTCGGCGGTGATCAGGCAGGCGCCGCCGGACTCGTGGACCGCGCTCACGACCTCTCCCAGGCATCGATCAACGGTCTCCACCGCCTTCACCGCGGCCTCGATCACCCCGGTGTGTCCGACCATGTCGGGATTGGCGAAGTTGATGATCCCGAATGCCGGCGAGTCCTCGCGCCAGGCGCGGACGAACGCCTCGGCCGCCTCCGGGGCGCTCATCTCGGGCTTGTGGTCGTAGGTCGGTACGTCGCGCGGTGAATCGACCAGCTCGCGGCGCTCGCCCTCGAACGGCTCCTCCTCGCCGCAGCTGAAGAAGTAGGTGACGTGGGCGTACTTCTCGGTCTCGGCCACGTGCAGCTGGCGCGCGCCGCGCTCGGCGATCGCGCGCGACAGCGTGACCGAGGGACGCTCGGGTGGGAAGGCCACCGGATAGTCCCAGTCCTCCTCGTACTGGGCCATGCAGGCGTAGCGCTCCAGCGCGTCAGCGCCGCCCCGGTCGATCTCATCGAACCCCGGCTCGGCCAGGGCGCGGGTGATCTGGCGCATCCGGTCGGGCCGGAAGTTGAACGCGAACACGGAATCGCCGGGACGGATGCAGGAGTCGGAGTCGCCGACCAGCACCGGCGTGATGAACTCGTCAGTCTCGTCGCGCTCGTACGCCTCGCGCGCCGCCTCCGCACCGCTCGCCGCTCGATGCTCGGCGCGGCCGTGCACCAGCAGGTCGTAGGCGCGCTGCGTCCGGTCCCAGCGCTTGTCGCGGTCCATCGCCCAGTAGCGGCCGATCACCGACCCGATCCGACCGGCGCCGGCGTCCTCCATCCAGCCCTGCACGGTCTCCAGGTAGCCGGCTCCGGACTTCGGCAGCGTGTCGCGCCCGTCGGTGAAGGCGTGGAGGACCAGGTCGGGCACCTTCAGCGAGGCCGCCATCCGGATCAGGGCCTTGAGGTGCTCGAAACCGGAGTGCACGCCGCCGTCGGACACCAGCCCGATCAGGTGCACGCGCTCGGACTCAGCGAACGCCTCGCGCAGCACGTCGTTTGACTCGAACTCCCCACCGGCGGCCGCCTCGTCGATCCGCGTGAGGTCCTGCGTCACGACCGCTCCGGCGCCCAGGTTCATGTGACCGACCTCGGAGTTGCCCATCTGACCCTCCGGCAGCCCCACGGCTCGGCCGCAGGCGGTCAGCTGCGAGTGCGGGTAGGTCGACCACAGCGCGTCGAACACCGGCGTGTCGGCCTGCGAGATCGCGTTGCCCTCGCCCTCGGGAGCGAGCCCCCAGCCGTCGAGCACGACCA
>JAFAYP010000077.1 GCA_019240305.1 Solirubrobacterales bacterium | reverse complement strand
GTGCTGGTCGACAGGATCGGGCCCCCCTGGGTGCCGGCCGGATCGAGCCACGCGGACATGCTGTACAGCCGGTTCGGATCGGTTGGTCCGATCACCGAGCAGTGGTACCCATCGCAGATCGTGAACGCGTCGGCCAGCGCGTAGTAGAACGACAGGGCCTTGCGGGTGTAGTAGCCCATCGTCAGCGGACCGTTGGCGCTCCCGTCCGCGGCCAGGTGTCCGGTCACGAAGCCGTCGAGCTTGCCGGAGTCCCAGTAGGTGTGCTGCGGGCCCCAGCTGTGGTCGATGTCGTTGGTGCACTCGCCATTGTCGTAGGTGTCCAGATGGAACGGGTACAGGTGGTCGCCGTCGAAGCCGCCGGGGTAGCCCGGCTGGGCGAAGACGGATAGGCCGCTGCCGTCGTTCAGTTTGAGGACGTTTGGATCGGCGAACCCGCGCACGCCGCGGTAGGACCCGAAGTAGTGGTCGAACGACCGGTTCTCCTGGATCAGGATCACCACGTGCTCGATGTCGCCCAGGCTGCCGCACCGGGGCGCGGCGGCCAGCGCGCGGGCGATCAGCGAATTGGACAGCAGCGCGCCTGCCCCGAGCGCGCCACCGGTCGCGGCGCCGGCGCGCAGGGCCTCACGGCGAGTGATCAAACGGCTCATTTCCCCTGCTCCCGTGGTCGGGCTCGGCGCCGGCCCGTTCCCGCGCCTGGTCCCTATTTACCAGAAGGCGCCACGGCCGGCGTCACACGGGTGTGAACGGCGTCGGGAAGCGGCCAGGGCGCGACCTACAATCAAACCGATGCTCACCTCCCGTCAGGAGCTCGTGCTGCGCAGGGTCGTCGAGGGATACCTCGAGGACGGCTCGCCGGTGGGGTCGAAGGCCCTGTCCGTCGGCGTGCAGTGGGGGCCCTCGACCATCCGCAACGAGTTGGCCAGCCTCGAGGAGCTCGGTCTGCTCGCCCATCCCCACACCTCCGCCGGACGCGTCCCGACCGAGGCCGGCTACCGCTACTTCGTCGACCGGCTGCTGCCCCGCCAGGATGTCGGGCCGCGGCTGTCGCTGTCGCTGGTGCGCCGCGAGCTCGATGAGGCCATGCGCGTGACTACCGAGACGCTCTCGCAGGTGACCAACCTGCTGGCGATCGTCACCGCGCCGCCGATCGAGACCTCGACGATCCGTCACATCGAGGTTCTCGTGCTCCAGCCCCAGGTGCTGATGGTCGTGATCATCACCTCGACGGGCGGCGTGACCAAGCGGATGTTCACCTTTGCCCGGCCGGTCGATCCGGGTCTGGCCGACTGGGCCGCCAGCTATCTGAACGAGCGCCTGGTCGGCCTCGGCCTGGGCGCGCGCATGCTCCAGAAGCGGCTGCACGATCCCTCGCTGGCGCGGACCGAGTCAGACTTTCTGGAGGCGCTCTCGCCGGTGTTCACCGAGCTCGAGGCCTCCGCCCACGACAGCCTGTACGTGGAGGGCACCTCGCGCCTGCTGCGCGATGAGCGCCTCGGCGAGGTCTCGGAGCTCAACGTCCTGATGGACATGCTCGAGCGCCGCGTGACGATGCTCGGGGTGCTCCAGGCGGCGCTCACCGAGCGCGACGTGCTGGTGCGGATCGGGGCGGAGAACGAGTCGCCGGGACTCCGCTCGCTCGCGCTGGTGGCGGCCGGCTACGGACTGCCCCAGCGCCGGCTGGGGACGGTGTCGGTGATCGGCCCGCTGCGCATGGACTACGGCCAGGCGATCCACGCCGTGCGTGACGCGGCCGCGCAGCTGTCGAGCTTCATCACCGAGATCTACGACGAGCGATGAGCTCCACGCGGGACTACTACGAGGTGCTGGGCGTCCCCCGTGACGCCGACGACGCGACGATCAAGAAGGCCTTCCGGCGGCTTGCCCGCGAGCTGCACCCGGACGTCAACCGGCACGACCCCGACGCGGAGGACAAGTTCAAGGAGGCCGCTGAGGCCTACGAGGTGCTCTCCGATACCGAGCGGCGCGCCACCTATGACCGGTTCGGGCGCGAGGGGCTGCGCAGCGGCGGCTATGCCCCGAACTTCGAGGGCTTCGGCTCGGTGTCGGACATCTTCGAGGCGTTCTTCGGGGGCGGTGGCGCGTTCGGCGATCTGTTCGGCATGGGCGGCGCGCGAGCCGGCGGGCCGATGCAGGGCGGGGACATCGCGGTCACGGCCGAGATCGAGCTCGCCGACGCGGCCGAGGGCACCTCGGTGGAGGTCAGCTACGAGGCCGTCGCGATGTGCGAGCACTGCCGCGGCAACGGAGCCGAGCCCGGCACCCCGATCGAGACGTGCTCCCGCTGCCAGGGCAGCGGTCAGCTGCGCGCGGTCTCGCGCACGCCGTTCGGGCAGGTCATGCGCACCACGGCGTGCGACGTGTGCGGCGGCGACGGCAAGGTCGCCCGCGACCCGTGCAAGGTGTGCCGCGGACGGGGACGTCGCGTTGAGCGACCCAAGGTGAAGGTCGACGTGCCGGCCGGGATCGCCGACGGCCAGCGCATCCGGATCTCGGGCCGCGGGCACGCCGGCGAGCGGGGCGGCCCGCCCGGGGACCTCTACGTCCTGATCCGCGTGCGCGAGGATCCCCGCTTCGTGCGCGATGGTGACGATCTGGTCACCGCCGTCGACGTGTCGGCGCCGCTGGCCGCCCTGGGGACGGTGGTGGATGTCGAGACGGTCACCCAGGGCCGTGTCGAGCTCGAGGTCCCCGCCGGGACCCAGGCGCACGAAACGCTGATCGTCCGCGGGGCCGGGATGCCGGCGCTG
>JAFAYP010000608.1 GCA_019240305.1 Solirubrobacterales bacterium | reverse complement strand
GAGGCGATCGCGCTGATCAAGCAGCTCGCGCGCGTGAAGTTCAACGAGTCGGTCGAGGTGCACGTCCGCACCGGGCTGAACGTCCGGCACGCCGACGAGCAGCTGCGCGGCACGATCGCGCTGCCCAATGGCCTGGGCAAGGAGGTCAAGATCGCCGTCTTCGCCCAGGGCGACAAGGCGCGCGAGGCCGAGGAGGCCGGAGCCGACGTGGTCGGCGCCGAGGACCTGGCCCAGCGGATCCAGGACGGTTTCGATGACTTCGACGTCGCGATCGCGACCCCCGACCTGATGCCGGTGGTGGGCCGGCTCGGCCGGATCCTCGGCCCGGCCGGCAAGATGCCCAACCCGAAGGTCGGGACGGTCACCATGGACGTCGCCCGGGCGGTGGAGGAATCCAAGGCCGGCAAGGTCGAGTACCGGACCGACCGCAACGCGATCGTGCACCTGGTGATCGGCAAGCGCGACTTCGACGACCACCAGCTGCTCGAGAACTACGCGGCGGTGATCGACGAGCTGGTCCGGGCCAAGCCCTCGGCGGCCAAGGGTCGCTACATCCGCACGGTGACCGTGGCCACCAGCATGGGCCCGGGCGTGAAGGTCGACCCCACGCGGACCCGTGACATCGTGGAGGAGCCGGTAGCGGCGTAGACTTATCCAGAGAAGCACTGCCCGAGACCTCCGGCGGCACGTAAGTCCGGAGCAGGCGGAGCCTCGAGTTCCCCGGAGCCCGTTTCGGTTCCCGGATCCGACGCCCGCCTTCGTTGCGGGCGTTTCGTCTTTCGAAGGGAACTTATGAACCGAGACCAGAAAGCAGCAGTCGTAGAGGAGATCGCCGGCGAGATCCGGTCCTCCGACGCAGTGTTCGCCGTGGACTACCGCGGCATCTCGGTGGCGCAGGCGGCCGAACTGCGCGTCCGGCTGCGCGAATCCGGGACCCGCTTCCGGATCGTCAAGAACTCGCTGACCGAACGGGCGGCCGACGAGGCCGGCGCCGAGGCTCTGAAGGCGCTGCTCTCCGGGCCGACCGCACTCGCGTTCGTCACCGGTGACGCCGCGCTGGCGGCCAAGGCCCTGAATGACGCCGCCCGGGCGCTGCACACGCTGGAGTTCAAGGGCGGGTTGATGGACTCGACCGCGCTGAGCGCCGCCGAGGTGCAGGCGATCGCCCGCCTCCCGGCACGCGAGGTGCTGCACGGCCAGCTCGTGGGCATGATCGCCGCGCCGCTGACCGGCCTGGTGCGCGGGCTGAACGCGCTGATCGCGGGGCTCGCGATCCAGCTGCAGCAGATTGCCGACCAAGAACTGGTGAGCGGCGAGGCGCCTCCCGCCCGGGAGGACGAGCCGACCGCGGCAGCCACGCCCGACACCGTCGAGACTCCGGACGTGCAGGAGCTGCCCGAGCCGGAAGCGGCCGCGGAGCCCGAGGCCGAGACACCAACTGAACCAATCGTGGACGTGGAGGCGGAGCCGGGAGACCCCCCGCCCCCAGGTGAAACTGACGAAGACGCTGCGCCGGACCTTCAAGACGGCGCGTAAGGAGGAATCATGCCCAGCACTGAAGAGTGGATCGACGAGCTCAAGTCAATCTCGGTACTCGAGTTGTCCGAGCGCATCAAGGCGCTCGAGGAGGCCTTCGGCGTCTCGGCTACCGCGGTCCAAGCGGTCGCACCTGGCGGCGGCGCGGTGGCCGACGGCGGCGGCGAGGAGGCCGAGGAGCAGACCGCGTTCGACGTGGTGCTCCAGGCCGCCGGCGACAAGAAGATCCAGGTCATCAAGGTCGTGCGTGCGGCCACCGGCCTGGGCCTCAAGGAGGCCAAGGCGCTCGTGGACGAGGCGCCCAAGCCGGTCAAGGAGGGCATCGACCGCGCCGAGGCCGACAAGCTGAAGGCCGACCTCGAAGAAGCCGGCGCCACGGTCGAATTGAAGTAATGCTCCGAGGGGAGTGATCGATTTGGTCGCAATCGGAGGCACAGATCGATCACACCCCCTCAGGTCGGGACGGCGGATAGGTTTGCGACCGTGAGTGGTTGGGGCCGGGACACCCTGTCGGTGACCGTCGACTGTGGGCGTGCGCTCGAGGTCGTACTGGCCGGCCCTGAGGACGGCCGGCCGGTGTTCATCCATCACGGCACACCGGGCGCGGCTGAGCTCTTCGAGCCGCGGGTCGCGGCCGGCGCAGAGCGCGCCCTGCGCCACGTCTCCTATTCGCGTCCCGGCTATGGCGGTTCCGGGCGGCACCCCGGGCGAGCGGTGGCCGACTGCGTCGCGGACGTCGCGGCCATCGCCGACGCGCTCGGCTATGAACGCTTCTACACGGTCGGCGGCTCCGGTGGCGGGCCGCATACGATCGC
>JAFAYP010000555.1 GCA_019240305.1 Solirubrobacterales bacterium | reverse complement strand
CAAGACGGTCGAGGCGGTGGCCCTGCCGCCCCTCGGGACCGTGGCCGGGTACAACCCGGCCCTGCACGTGTTCGCCATGGCCATCGGAGGCTGAGCTCGCCCGGGCGTTTCTCCGCAAACAGCGGACGGCGATCAAAGGGAACGTCTGTTCGATCGATTAGACTCGATCCGGTGCCACCCACGGCAAGTCAGATCGCATTCAAGCGCCCCCGGGCGGCGTCCGGCTGCGTCCTCGGACCTCGGTGTAGCGCTGCGACACCCTCGGCCCTGCGTTCTTGCCGTCCATCCGCCCGCGGCCGCTCTCGGGGCGACCTGACTCGCCGCGGGGAACACTGATGGACAAACTGATCGTCTCAGGTGCGCGAGAGCACAACCTGAAGGACGTCACGGTCACGATCCCGCGGGATGCGCTGACCGTGATCACCGGCCTGTCGGGCTCGGGGAAGTCCTCGCTGGCCTTCGACACGATCTACGCCGAGGGGCAGCGCCGCTACGTCGAGTCGCTGTCGGCGTACGCGCGCCAGTTCCTGGGGCAGATGGACAAGCCGGACGTCGACTCGATCGAGGGCCTGTCGCCCGCGATCTCGATCGATCAGAAAACGACCTCGCGCAATCCCCGGTCCACCGTCGGCACGGTGACCGAGATCTACGACTACCTGCGCCTGCTGTGGGCGCGGATCGGCCACCCGCACTGCCACATCTGCGGGCGCCCGATCACCGGCCAGTCGGCCGAGCAGATCATCGACCAGGTCATGGAGCTGCCCGAGGGGACCCGCTTCATGGTGATGGCCCCGATCGTCCGCGGTCGCAAGGGCGAGTACGGCAAGCAGCTCGAGGAGCTGCGCGGTGAGGGCTTCACGCGAGCCAAGGTCGACGGCGAGCTGCGCCGCCTGGACGAGCAGATCGTGCTCGACAAGAAGTTCAAGCACGACATCGCGATCGTGGTCGACCGTCTGGTCATGAAGGGCGAGCTGCGCAAGCGGCTGGCCGACTCGGTCGAGACGGCCGTGGCGCTGGCCGACGGTCTGATCGAGATCGAGCTGGTCGACAGCGGCGAGATCCAGACCTACTCGGAGAAATTCGCCTGCCCGGTGCACGGCCCGAGCCTGGTCGAACTCGAGCCGCGCATCTTCAGCTTCAATTCGCCGCACGGGGCGTGCCTGCGCTGCACCGGTCTGGGGTCCCAGATGGAGATCGATCCCGAGCTGGTCGTCCCCGACGCGACGCTGTCGATCGGGGAGGGGGCCATCGCGCCGTGGGCGGCCAGCGCGTCCGACTACTACGACCAGCTGATCCAGGCCATCGCCGAGCGCTACGACGTCGACCTGGATACCTCGTGGGAGGAGCTGCCCGAGCAGGCGAGGGACTTCTTCCTGTACGGGACCAACGGCGATCGGGTGCAGGTGACCTATCGCAACCGCTTCGGGCGCCGGCGCTCGTACGCCACGAACTTCGACGGCATCATCCCCAACCTCGAGCGGCGCTACCGGGAAACCGAGTCCGAGCTAGCGCGCGAGAAGATCGAGGAGTACATGACGCTGCGTCCCTGCCCGGACTGTAAGGGGGCCCGGCTGCGGCCCGAGTCGCGCGCGGTGCTGGTCAATGGCACCGCCATCCACGACTTCACCGCGCTCTCGGCGAGGCGCGCGCTCGAATGGGTCGACGGGCTCGAGCTCTCAGAACACGACCAGCGGATCTCGCGGCTGGTCCTGCGCGAGATCCAGGAGCGTCTGCGCTTCCTCGACAACGTCGGCGTGGGCTACCTGTCGATGAACCGGGCGGCGGCCACGCTCTCGGGCGGCGAGGCACAGCGCATCCGGCTGGCCACCCAGATCGGCTCGTCGCTGGTCGGGGTGCTCTACATCCTGGACGAGCCCTCGATCGGTCTGCACCAGCGCGACAACGAGCGGCTGATCGCGACGCTCGAGCGGCTGCGCGCTCTGGGCAACACAGTGCTGGTGGTCGAGCACGACGAGGGCACGATGCGCGCGGCCGACCACCTGGTCGACATGGGCCCGGGTGCCGGTGAGCACGGGGGATACGTGGTAGCGCAGGGCACGGCTGAGGAAGTGTCCAAGGTCCCGGAGTCGCTCACGGGGCAGTTCCTGGCCGGCACGCGAACGATCGATGTCCCGCGCAAGCGACGACGGCCAAGCGGGTACGTCTCGATCGAGGGGGCCGCCGAGCACAACTTGCAGAAGGTCGACGTCAAGTTCCCGCTGGGCGTGCTGTGCTGCGTGACCGGGGTTTCGGGGTCCGGCAAGTCGACCCTGGTCAACGAGGTGCTGTACAAGGCGGTGGCCAACCGGCTGCACCGGACGCGGCAGAAGGCGGGCGCGCACCGGCGGATCACCGGCCTCGAGCAGGTGGACAAGATCATCTCGGTCGATCAGTCCCCGATCGGCCGGACGCCGCGGTCCAACCCGGCCACCTACATCGGGCTGTTCGACCAGATCCGAGAGCTGTTCTCCAAGACGCAGGAGGCGCGTGCGCGCGGCTACAAACCGGGCCGGTTCTCGTTCAACGTCAAGGGCGGCCGGTGCGAGGTGTGCCGCGGCGACGGTCAGATCAAGATCGAGATGCATTTCCTGCCCGACGTGTACGTGCCGTGCGAGCAGTGCCACGGCAAGCGCTACAACCGGGAGACGCTCGACGTCCGCTTCAAGGGCAAGACGATCGCCGACGTGCTCGAGATGCCGATCGAAGAGGCGCTGGAGTTCTTCGCCCACATTCCCAAGATCCGCCGCCGGGTCGAGGCGCTACACGACGTTGGGCTCGGGTACATGCGGTTGGGCCAGCCGGCGACCACGCTGTCCGGCGGCGAAGCCCAGCGGGTCAAGCTGGCCGCCGAGTTGTCCAAGGTAGCGACGGGGCAGACCCTGTACATACTCGACGAGCCGACCACCGGCCTGCACTTCGCCGACATCCAGCGCCTGCTCGAGGTGCTCAACC
>JAFAYP010000517.1 GCA_019240305.1 Solirubrobacterales bacterium | reverse complement strand
CACGCTCATCTCGAGCTGCTCCAATCCGACCGGCGCGGCGATCACGTCGCGTGCACCCGCCTGCATACCGCTGCGCAACAGCTCGGGCGAATCCTCGGCGACCACCAGCACAAGGCCGATGTCGGGGTGCGCGACAGTGAGTTCGCGCGTCACCTCGATCAGCGGGACCGATCCTCGCCGGTCGTGCACGACGATCGCGTCGACATCGCTGCGCGGGAGCGCGCCGCGAAGCTCCTGCGGGTCACGCAGCGTCAGGGTGGTCTGTAGCTCGTCGCTCTCGGTGATCAGCCCGGACAGCTGGTCAGCGAGCCTCGGATCGTTGACCGCGAGCAGGACCCGGATCATCGGCCCTGCGATACCGGAGGCACGTTCGCTGGCGTGGCGCTGGAGCCCGGCGCTACAAGCGCGAGAGTCAGCTTGGAAGCGGTGGTCTGCGCGAGGCTGATGATGAGCGCCTGCTGTGGCGTGACCGACAAGGTGATCGGAGCCGGGCTGGCGCCGGTGGCAACCCCCAGCACCCTGACGTGTCGCACCACGAACGTCGCGTAGCCCTTTCCCGTTTGGCCGCCCGACGTGTAGGTCGCGATCATGTCCACCAGGCTGCCCTGCGTGATCTGACCCGCGACGCCGGTCTCGGCATCGACCGCGAACGCGATCTCCTCGTCGCCCGGCTGCAACAGCGGCTGCTGGGACAGCATTCCGGCCTCGAGGTCGGTTCCGGCCAGCAGCGGCGTGGTGCTGATCAGCCCCAGGGCATCGGCCGGTGCCTGCATCGCGTTCGACGGGGCCCATTTCTGCGGCACCGTGATCTCACCCAGATCGGCCGCGGTCACCGGCTGGTAGGCGGGCAGCGACCTGATCAGCACCAGGATCTGCGTCTTGGGGCCCACCTGCTCGGAGACGCTCGAGACGTAGTTGGCGATCAGCAGGAAGACGCCGAGCAATCCGGCCGCCGCAATCATGACCAACAGCAGTCCCTGGCGCTGGCGCGGGTTCATCTGTCGCCGACGCATGAACTCCTCATTCGCTCGTGATCGCCTTCTCCGTGGCTCTCGATGACTCGCCCGGCCGCCCGCCTATTCCTGCACAGATGCGCATCTTCTCCCTGCCGCGAGGGGTGCTCGGTCCGAACCGTCCGTACTGGCTCGACATTGGAGCAAAACGGCGATCCTATGCTACCCATCACAACAATTCCTGGTCGCATATGTTTCGCCGCAGGGTGTCAGTACGACAGGGTTTTTCGCGGGCTCGCGGGTTGCTCGGCGACGAGCGCGGTCAAATTTTGCCGCTTCTCGCGCTGGTCGTGGTCGCGCTGATCGCGGCCGGGGTGCTCGTGCTCTGGTTGGGTCTGGCCACCACCGTGCAGACCAAAGCTCAGACGGCAGCTGACGCGGCCGCATTGGCGGGTGAGCAGGAGCTCGTCACCGAGTTGCAGATTCCTCGCTACGGGCCGAACGGACAGCCCGAGGCGCCCTACTACGACCCGAGGCAGGTGTGCCAGAAGGCCCTGCAGTACGCGCAGGCCAATCAGGGCGACATGAACTGCCCATACGACATCAAGTTCCTTCCGGGATCGGGCCTGTTCGGGACCGACGTGCGAGTCACCGTCCGCTCCCAGCAGACCTTCCCGGGTGGCAGCGTCAACCCCGGCAAGGGCGGCACCGCGCAGGCCCGGGCCAGCACCGATCCGTTCTCGCAAAGCAGCCCTGCGATCGGCAGCACGACGCTTTCCTGCGATGCCAGCCTGGTCTCCGGCGCGCCGTTCAATCCACCCGCTCCTCACCCCGGATCCGGCTTCTTCGCGCAGGACGGCACCAACTACACGGTTGGCTGCGAGGCCAAGCTCGCGGGCAAGCTCCAGGCCCTCGCCAAGGCCAAGGGACTGCATCTCGTCGGCGTGCTCGGCTACGAGCCGGGGGGGCCGGGGTTGAACGGTGCGACCGGCACGAATGCGACCGGCACGAATCCGCTCGGCGCGGCTGGGGTCGGCGCGGCTGGGGTCGGCTCGGCACTGATCGGTGCCGCGGGCTCCGGCGTCAACGGGGTGGCCAACACGATCGCGAGCGCCCACGGCTGCGGCGCCGCGTCCGAGACGGATGGCCTGCCGCCCAACAAGATCTCTGACGCGACCCTCAAGTCGTTCGGGTTGAGCCGTCCGTTCCCCGGCAAGCCGGACGAGATCGAGCTCGACGGCGACGTCGGGTGCGTTCAAACGCCCTCGGGGTCTGCCGCGGCGGGGCCGGTGGGCTTTGGCAACTCGGCCGTCCATCTCGTCCCGCTGTCCGGCGGGCCGTCCGGCGACCTCTTCGCCGGGCTCACCGGCGGCATCACCACGGCGAATATCAGCCAGACGGCGCTCGGATGCATCATCTACAGCGTGGACGTTCAGCTGCACGTCAGCCAGGAGGTCATGTTGGCCACGTTCATGGCCGCCTGGACTGAATCGTCGATGAGCGACATCACCAGCTACACCCCGGGACAGGGGGAATCCCTGGGGCTGTTTCAGCAGCAGGCAGACGATGGCTGGGGCACGCCGGCCGAGGAGACCAACCCGGCCCTCGCCACGGAGATGTTCCTGCTGGGGACGGGTCCGGGCACACCGTTCTACAACGGCCACAGCGGGGACGAAGGCGCGATCCAGGAGGCCGCCGATCACCCGTGGTACACCCCGTGGTATCTGACCGAGCAGGTGCAACACTCTGCCTTCCTGGACGGGTCGAACTATTTGAAGCAGTTGCCCACGGCGCAAGCGGAGATCACCAAGATCCAAACGAGTGGATGCGCCCACGCCTGACCCTCCGCGCTCTGTCCTGCGCCGCGTTGCTCCTGCTGGCGGCGGCCCTGATTGCCGGCTGCGGCGCGACGGCCAGCGGCGCGGGAACCGATGCGACTCCGATCAAGCTGCAGGTCGTGCCCTACAAGCCGACGCCGCCCGAGCTGCCGCCCGGCCATCCGCCGGGAGCGATCTACGTACTCGACCTCACCAACCAGCCCGCGGTGGCACCGGCGACGCTCGCCTTCGCCTCCGACGGCGCCCTGCTGCACGTGAAATGGAGCGGCTGGGGTCAGCCGGTCGCGGTCGGCCACGGCATGGTTGACGTGCGCGAGTGCCAGCCGAACTGCGCCACCGGCCAGCTCGTCTCGTATCCGGGGACCGTGAGGCTCTCCGGGCTGACGTCGTGCTACAACGCCCGCTTCTACGTCGATTCATCGGTGATCGCCGAACCCCCTCGCGGTGCATGGCAGCTCGCCTCGTTCATGCGAAACCCATGCTGACACTGCCCGCGCCGCGCCCGCGGTGAATGCCTCGCGGTCCTCCGTCCGGGGGTTATGATCCCGCCCATGGCATCCGAGCGGAAGCGGCGCCAGCAGCAGTCGACCTCACCTCAGCGGTCGCCCGGGGAACTCGCTGACACCCTCGCCCGCTTGGCCGAGGCGACCAAGGATCCGCCTCCGCGCCGGCGAGCCCGGTTCGCCACAGGACCGCTCCAGTTCGGGCCAGAGCGGTTCCCCCCACCGCCGGTGCCGGACCGATCGTCCGAGCTCACCTCGCCACCAGGACCGGAGACTCCGTCCCCGCCCCCGAAGCCACGGGAGGCCTCCGCGCCACTCGAGACCTCGGCGCCCGCCCCCACGGTCACACCGCGCAAACCGCCCCGGGCCGCCAAGCCGAAGCCCCCGCCGAGCCACGCCGCCCTCGTCTCGGACGATTTCTCCCCGGGTTCGCTGCGAGAGTTCACGCCGGGACGCGGCTCCATCACCCCGGTCGGCCCGCCGCCGTCCGCCGAGCCGCCGGCCAAGCCGCGCGTCGCTCGCCGGGTCGCCGGCCGTGACGCCGCACGGACGGCGGCCGCGCAGGATGCGGTCAAGGCCGGGGTGGCCGAGGAGGCCGTCAGGGGGGCTGCCAGACCGCCCGCCCTGCCCGAGGCCCCACCCCAACCCCAATCCGAGGCCCCACCCCAACCCCGGCCCGAGGCCCCACCCCAAGCCCGACCCGAGGCCCCACCCAGCAAGGAGGCCGCCGGCGGGCTCGTGATCGGGAGCCGAATCGGTCCCCGCTCGGCACCGGCAGCGCCGCAGGCCCCCGCCCCGCAACGCTCCGCTCGCACTAGTAGCGCCGGTCGCTCGCGGGCGCGCACGCGGGAGCCCCCCGACCGCGGACGCTCCGGCCTGCTCGACCGAGCTCGGCCGCGGCGCCGCCCGACCGGGCTGTCAGCCGCGGCCGTCGCCGGCACGCGCTTGCGGAGCCGCGCATCGGGCCGGAA
>JAFAYP010000472.1 GCA_019240305.1 Solirubrobacterales bacterium | reverse complement strand
CGGCTAGCACCTCGCCGCCCGCGGCGGCGACCCGCGCCGCGGTGGCGTCCGCGTCGTCGACCGCGACGTAGGTGTTCCAGACCGCCGCCTGCGCCTCGGCGGGCGCCAGACCGGCGACGTCGCGCCCGTGGAGGGTGGCGATCAGGTAGAGGGGCGCGCCCGGTGCTGAGGCCGTCTCGAACGTCCATCCGAACAGTCGCCGGTAGAAGTCCTGGGCGGCCTCCGGGTCGGGCTGTTCGGTGTCGACCCAGCTCGGGACGCCGTGGGGGTAAGTTCGCGGTGGGCTCATGCCAGCAGCCTGGCAGCAATTGCGGACCGGAACGGTCCTCGGCCGGGCCGGGACCCCTACCCGGGCCCGCGCCCAGCGATGAGATCGGTTGCGCTCCGCGGGAAGGCTTCGACCCCGCCGGGCGTCCCTTTGCTCATACCCACCAGTGAAGGGAGCCAGAGGGAATGACAAGTCGAGTTCTCAGGGCCATAGCCTGCCATCGGCGCCGATCGTCGGTAGCGGCGCTCGGGGGTGCCGTCAGCATCGTCGTGATCGCGCTGGCGGGCATGGCGGTGGCCAAGTCGTTCACGCTCCGCGTGGCCAGGAACGTGCACGTCACCAACACCCCGACCAAGGCCTTTCGGGTCAAGGCGGTCGACACTCACGAAGCGGTGGCGGTCGGGCCGTCGGGCTTCGCCGTCTATACCTTCCAGGGCGAGACCACCCACCACCTCATCTGCCAGAAGACGTCCAACGCCAAGACCAACTGCTGGGCGTTCTGGCCGCCGGTGTCGCCGTCCTCGGGTGGGGCCGTCAGCAAGCAGTCCGGGATCGGCGGAAAGCTCGGGACCTTCAAGAACCACGGCGTGACGCAGCTCACGCTGAACGGTCAGCCCCTCTACTACTTCACCCCAGACATCACGGCCAAGAACAAGCATCAGGCGCTCGGCGACGAGCTGAAGACGTTCGGCTCGATCTGGCACATCGTCAAGGCGTCGGGTTCCTCGAGCGCCGCGGCGCAGCCGGCGCCGATGCAGACGACGTCGACCCAGACGTCGACCCAAACGTCGACCCAAACGTCGACCAACCCCTATCCCAACGGCTGGGGATAGAGTGATTCAGGCGGCCCCAAGCGCTTGGGGCCCGCCTGAGGCCAGCCCCTATACTTCGTGAAGCAATGGCCGCGGAGCGCCTCGAGAACAAGCCCTGTGGGGGCCGCTACGGCGACATCGTCCAGTCGATCGGCCACACGCCGCTGATCGAGCTCAAGCGCCTCAGCCCCAAGCCGGGCGTGCGGCTGTGGGCAAAGCTCGAGTCGCGCAACCCGACCGGCTCGGTCAAGGACCGGGTGGCTCGCGCGATGATCGAGGACGCCGAGGAGAAGGGGCTGATCCGCCCCGGGCAGACGATCCTCGAGCCCACCTCTGGCAACACCGGAATCTCGCTGGCGATGATCTGCCGGCGCAAGGGTTACCCGCTGAAGGTGGTCATGCCTCGGAACGTCACGCGGGAGCGCACCGAGCTGCTGCGCATGTACGGCGCCGAGATCGTCTACTCCGACGGCGCCAAGGGCTCAAACGGCGCGGTCGAGCTGGCCCTCGACATGGCAGAGAAGGACGCCTCGTACTACATGCCCTACCAGTACGGCAACCAGGCCAACCCGCTGGCCCACTACAACGGGACCGCGCTGGAGATCCTCGAGGAGCTCGACGAGATCTCGGCTTTCGTAGCCGGATTGGGGACCGGCGGCACGCTGATGGGCAACGGCCGGCGGCTCAAGGAGGAGCTGGGCGATCAGGTCAAGATCGTGGCCGCCGAGCCGATGCAGGGCGAGCCCGTGCAGGGACTGCGCTCGCTCGAGGACGGGTTCATCCCGCCGATCATCGACCTGTCGCTGCTCGACCGCAAGATCTTCGTGACCAACAGCGACGCGATCGTGTTCACCCGGCGGCTGCTCGATGAGGAGGGCCTGTTCGTGGGCGTCTCCTCGGGCGCGATCGCCCGGGTGGCGGTGCGGATCGCCGGCGAGCTCGACGAGGGCAACGTGGTCTTCCTGGTCGCCGACGACGGCTGGAAGTACCTATCCTCGGGCATCTACACGCGCCCGCTAGAGGAGATCGAGAACCTCGACTCCACCGTCTGGTGGTGAGCGAGGGCCCTTCGGAGGCCGGCGAGCCGGGATCCGAATCACGTAGGGGATTGCTGCGCGCGGCGGGGGCCGGGCTGACCGCCGCGATCGTCGCAGGTTGTGGGGGTGGCGGGCAGTCGATCAAGGCCCAGGTCCATAACTCGCAGCCGATCCTCGGCACCGACGTGGGGCTGCTCAACCAGCTGCTCGACCTCGAGTACCTGGCGATCGCCGCGTACACCGCGGGGACGCCGCTGCTTGATCCGGCCACCGTGAAGGCCGGCCAGCTGTTTCTCAACGACGAGCTGTTCCACGCCGGCGCGCTGGCCGGGCTGATCGAGGAGGCGGGCGGCAAGCCGATCAAGCCCGCGCCGAGCTACGACCTCGGTCACCCGCGCACCGGCCAGGAGGTGCTGGCGCTGCTGCACCGGGTCGAGGCCGCCCAGCTCACCGCCTATCTGGCCGCGCTCCCGCGGCTCGCCCCGGCTCAGGTCAGGCGCTCGGTGGCCGCGATCCTGGCCAACGACGCGCAGCACGTGGCCGTGGTGCGGGCCACGCTCGGACAGCCCGCGGTGCCCTCGGCGCTGGTGAGCGGCCGGGAGTGAGGTATGGAGCGCCGGCCGACGCGACGCGAGCTGATGGTGGGTGCGGTGGGCGCAGCCGGCGTCGGCGCCGCCCTTGCCCCTGACGCGTCGCTCGCCGACACGCCAGCGCCGAGCGACGCCCAGCTGCTGACCGATTCGCTGGCGGTCGAGCGGGTGATGGTGCTGGCCTATCGCCGGGTGCTGGCATCGGGGCTGCTCACGCCGGATGT
>JAFAYP010000439.1 GCA_019240305.1 Solirubrobacterales bacterium | reverse complement strand
CGAGCCGGCCAGCAGCGAGGTCATGTAGACCACGACGAAGTTGCGGCTACCGATCGCGGGCTCGAGCGCCGAGTCCACGAAGTACAGCGAGAACATGTTGATCGCGATATGCAGGAACCCGTCGTGCAGGAACGCGCTGGTGAGAAGCCGCCAGTACTCGTGGGTGCCGGTGTAGACCGGGAACGGGTTGTTGCCGGTCAGGGCTGGGCCGAACAGGGCGCCGTGGTTCCAGATCGACCCGCCGCCCCCGCCGCCCAGCGGCGCGCCCGTCGCGGTCTCGGCCAGGAACACGATCACGTTGATCACTATCAGCGCCTGCGTGGCGCGCGGCAGCACCGGGCCGGAGCGCACTCCCCGGGTCACGCGCGTGCGCTCGCGCGAGCACTCGGGGCAGCGCATCCCGACCGGGGTCGGAGTCATGCAGTCAGGGCAGATCGGCCGTCCGCACGAGGAGCACGAGACGCCGGTCTCACGGGAGGGGTGGCGGTAGCAGACGTCCATCAGGTGCTCACGACGATCACGCTATCAGCGGGCACCGGCGGCACCGGGACGCGGAGCGGCGGTGCTGGGGTGGGCGGCGCCGGTCGCTCAGCGGCGACGCAGGACCCGCCTCGCCTCTTCGGCCGCGTCCTGGAAGGTCCGCTCGACCAGCTCGACCACGTTGTTTGAGCGCTGCTTGCGCACGCGATGACGGGCGCGCACCCGCAGGATGACGAGTGCCGTGCCGGCGCTCACCCCGACCACCGCCGCGGCCGCCGGGCGCACCCAGTTGCGCGGGTCGCGCATGGCCGAGAGCTCCCAGGCGTCGAGCTCGTCCTGGGCCAGCGCGGTCAGTGTGACCAGCGTCGACTCCAGCCGCTCGGCGAGGTCGGCCGGCGGCTCGACCGGCGCCAGCGCCTGGCGCAGCAGAGCCTCGAAGTCGGTCGCGCCCGAGCTCACGATCGCCCTCTTTCGTCGCGGCTCATCGCTCCCCTCCTGGCGAGTCGGCGACGGGCTCGGAGACCATGCCCTCGAGCTGGCGAATCGCGCGATGGAGCAGCACCTTGGTGGCGCCGTCGGTGCGCCCGAGCGCGCGGGCGATCTCCCGGTTGTCCATGCCCAGGGCGAAGCGCATGATCAGCGCCTCGCGCCGGTCGTCGGGCAGCTGCTGGACGCCGTCGAGGATCGCTTTGAGCTGCTCGCGGCCTTCCACCAGCGACTCGGTGGTGTGCGGCGCGGAGATCAAGCCGGCGTCCTCGATCCCCGACTCGGGCTTGCGGGAGCGGTCCCGGTAGAAGTTGGCCGCCAGGTTGTGGGCGATGCGGATGAGCCACGGGCGCAGTGGCCGGCCGCCCGACTCGCGCAGCGCCCGCTCGAAGTGGCGGTAGGCCTGCAGGAAAGTCTGCTCGGTGAGGTCCTCGGCATCGTGGTGGTTGCCAACGCGGTAGTAGCTGTAGGAATAAACGTCCCGCAGGTGCGTTCTGTACAGCTCCGTGAAGCGCGCGTCGACTTCCGCCTTGCCCTTCGGCAAGTTGCCGTCCACGATATTCGGTTCCTCGTCGTCCACCACACGGGAGCCTAACCTCGTCAGGCTGCCTGGATGGAAGACTTGCGCGTGGGCCGCGGCGGCTCGGTCACGCTGGCCGTCCATTGCTCGGGTTCGATCCGGCCTTCGATCAGCGCGGCCAGGCTGTCCAGCGCCGGCGTCTCGAGGCGGGCGTCGCGCGCCGCGGTGGCCAGCAGCGGCGCCGCGTCGACGCCCTCGACCGCGTGCCCCAGCGCGTTGTCGAGCTCGGCCGCGGGCACGCCCTGGGCGAGCAGCTCGCCGGCCCGGCGGTTGCGCTCGTTTGGTGAGGCCGCGGGCGCGAGGAGATCGCCCGCCCCGGCCAGGCCGGCGAAGGTCTCGGGCCGGCCGCCGTGGGCACGCGCGAGTGCATCGACCTCCGCGAACAGCTTGCCGGCCGCAGCGCCGGAAAGGTTCGGTCCGGCCACCGACGCGACGGCGGCCGCCAGCACCGCGACGTTCTTGGCCGCGCCGGCGAGCTCGACCCCGGTCACGTCGCTTGTCGTAGTGACCTCGAACCCCGCCGCGGTGAGGGTGTCTGTGAGCTGGCGGGCGAAGCCGCGATCGAGTGAGGCCAGCACCACCGAGGCGCCGTGCTCGAGCACGTCGGCTGCGTCCGCTGGCCCGCCCAGCGCGGCCACCGCCCGGGCGGCGCAGCGCTCGGCCACGAACGCCGACGGAAGCGTGCCCAGCGGCGGTACGAGGCCCTTGGAGAGGACCAGGACGCCGGCCCGGCGGGCGATCCGTTCGCCGTGGGCGGCCATCACCGCCGGCAGCGCCCGGGCCGGGACGGTCAGCGCGATCAGGTCATCCGTGTCGAGCTCGAGCTCGGTGGCCCTGGCGATCGTGATCGCGCTCGGCAGCTCTATCTGTGGAAGGTAGGCCTCGTTGGTCCGGGTCGCCCGCATGGCCTCGGCCTGCTCCTGGGTGCGGCAGCCGAGCTCGACCTCGAACCCGGCCCGGGCGAGCAGCACAGCCAGGCTGGTGCCGGCCGCGCCAGCGCCGATGACCGCCGCGCGCCGGATCGGCGGCATGCCGCCCAGCCACTCCCACTGGAGCATGACCATCGGCCAGATGCGGTCGGTCACCGCACCGGCCAGCGTCGGCGACGCGTTGTCGATCTTCGGGAAGTTCAGGGGGCGCCCGGCTCGCACGCGCACCTTGCGGGGGCGGATCCGCCAGCCGCGGCGGATGTCCTCGGTGCCGATGATCGCGATCGGGACCACGGGGGCGCCGGTCTCGAGCGCCAGCCGCCCCACGCCGCGCTTGGGCTTGCCCAGCGAGCCCGGGCGAGTGCGCGTGCCCTCGGGGAACATCAGCACGATGTCGCCGCGGTTCAGGATCGCCCTGGCCGTCTCGATCGTCTGCTGGTCGCCGTGGCCCCGGTCGACCGGGAAGGCGCCCAGCGCGTTCAGCAGCCAGCTCAGCAGGCGGTTGTAGCTGAACAGCTCCTGCTTGGCCACGTAGTACACCGGCCGCCGGGTCATCGTCCCGATCACGAACGGGTCGAAGAAGCTCCGGTGGTTGGCGGCCAGGATCACCGCGCCCTCCGCCGGGATGTGCTCGCGCCCCATCCGCCTCATCCGCAGGTAGGTCCAGAAGAACGTCGTCAGGAGCACCCTGACGATCAGCAGCACGAGCCGATTGACGCCCTTTTCCCTGGCCCGCCTGTGCAGCGCCTCGTGATCCATCGCACTTTGGCGTACCCACCCCGGCCCCGCCCGTTACAGTTGGCCGCCTTGGGCAACGGCAATGTCAGCAACCGAACGCTCAAAGGCGCCCTCGCCGGAGCGGCGGCCGCCCTGGCCTGGGCCTTGCAGCAGCCGCTGGACAAACTCGTGTTCCGCAGCCGCTACGACGACGTCGAGCTCCTCGGCCGCGCCGTCCGCCCCGACGCCGGCTGGTATCGCGCCGGTTTGGTGTTGCACCTTCAGAACGGCGCCCTGTTCGGGGCCGTCTACGCCAACCTGGCGCCCGGCCTGCCGCTCCCCCCTGTCCTGCGCGGCCCCGCGGCCGGCGTAGCCGAGCACATCGCCCTCTGGCCCCTCGTCGGCCTGACCGACCGCTTCC
>JAFAYP010000411.1 GCA_019240305.1 Solirubrobacterales bacterium | reverse complement strand
CAGCCGTGGTCGCACAGGGTCTGGGCGGCGCGTGGGCGACGATCGCGGCCAGCGAGCCCTACACCCGCGAGGTATTCGCCGCCGCGACCGAGCTGAAGGCGATCCTCCGCTGGGGCACGGGATCTGACGCGATCGACATCCCGGCCGCCAGCGACGCGGGCGTGGCCGTGATCACCACCCCGGGGGTGAACGCCGAGGCGGTGGCGGACATGGCGCTCGCGCTGATGCTGGCCAGCGTGCGACGCCTGCCGGCGCTCGACGCGGCCGTGCGCGGCGGCACGTGGCGGATCGATGGTCCGACTCGTGATCTGACGGGGGCCACCGTGGGCGTGGTCGGTTTGGGCGCGGTCGGGCGTGCGGTCACCCGGCGCCTGCGCGCGTTCGGCTGCCGCGTGCTCGCGCTCGAGCCCAATCCGGATCGCGGCTTCTGCAGCGAGCACCAGGTCGAGCTCGTCGAGCTGTCCGCGATGCTGCCGCAGGCCGACGTGCTGACGCTCCATGCCCCGGCCACCGATTCGACGCGAGGACTGATCGGGGCAGAAGAGCTTGCCCGGCTCCCTCGCCACGCGATCGTCGTCAACACCTCGCGCGGGGAATTGATTGACCAGGGCGCGCTGGTCGAGGCGCTTCACTCCGGGCGCATCGCGGGGGCCGGCCTCGATGTGTTCGAATATGAGCCGGTCGCCCACGGCGATCCGCTCCTTCAGGCCCCGAACGTGGTGATGAGCGGCCACGTGAGCTCGTACACCGAGCTTGGCCTCGACCGCACCGCCGCGGCGGTCCTGGGCAATCTGCGAGAGGTCCTGGCCGGCCACCTCCCCGACAGCTGCCTGAACCCGAGCGCGTGGACGACCGCGTCGCGGCACTAGATCCGGTGTCCTGAGGCCTCCTCGATCACCTTTAGCAGCGCGGAATGGTCGAGCCCACCGTCCCCGGCGGCCTCGAGCGCCGCGAGCATCTGATCGACGATCGCGGTCGTGGGCACGTACACGCCGAGCTCGCGCGCGGTCCTCAGCGCGATGCCCAGGTCCTTATGGTGCAGCTGAAGCCTGAAGCCCGGGCTGAAGTCGTGCTTCAGGAAGTTCCGGCGCCTCACCTCCATGACCTTGTTGCCGGCCAGGCCTCCCGACAGGACCTCGATCAGGCGCTCGGGGTCTACGCCGGCCTTGGAGGCCAGCACCAGTGCCTCGCTGACCGCCTCGATGGTGACCGCGACCAGGATCTGGTTGCAGGCCTTGGCCGTCTGGCCGGCGCCGGCCTCGCCGACGTGCACGACGGTCTTGCCCAGCACATCGAACAGGGGCTGGGCGCGTTTAAACGCATCGTCCGCCCCGCCGACCATGATCGACAGCGTTCCCTCGCGCGCGCCCACGTCGCCCCCCGACACCGGCGCATCCAGGGCATCGGCCCCGGCCTGGCGCGCCGCCTCGGCTACGGCCCGCGCCACGGCGGGTGCGATCGAGCTCATGTCGATCAGCAGCTGACCCTCCTTCGCGCCCTCGATCACACCGCCCTCGCCGAGGTACACCTGCTCGACGTCCGGCGAGTCCGGCAGCATCGTGATCACGATCTCGCTGCGGGAGGCCACCTCGCCCAGCGAGCCGGCCGCCTCGGCACCATCGGAGACGAGCGCCTCCTCCTTGGCCCGCGTGCGGTTGTGCACGACGAGCGGATAACCCGCGCGGAGCAGGTTGGCCGCCATCGGGCCACCCATGATCCCCAGTCCGATGAAGCCGATCGTCTCTTCAGGCATGGCCAAGAACCCTAAGGGCCCTACGCTCGATTGCAACGCGGTCCGCCCCGGCCCGGGAAGGACGTGTGCCGGCCGACGGCGAACAGACCGGCATCGTATGCCGATCCACCGCCACCGCGTCTGGCTGCTCGCCGTCCTCGCCATTGTCGCCGCCCTGTCCGGACGAGTGCCGCCTGCCTCGGCGGAGAGCAACGGTGTTGCCCTCACGCCGCCGATGGGATGGAACGACTGGTACTCGTCCTATTGCGGAGTCAGCGCGCAGCTCGTCGAGCAGACCGCCCAGACGATGGTCAATGACGGGCTGAAGGCGGCCGGCTACGACTACGTGAACATCGACGACTGCTGGATGGCGCCGAGCCGGGACAGCAGCGGCAACCTGGTGGCCGACCCGACCCGGTTCCCCGGCGGGATCGAGCCGGTCGCTGACTTCGTCCACGGCCTCGGGATGAAGCTCGGCCTCTATGAGGATGCCGGGACCACCACGTGCGCGCATCT
>JAFAYP010000409.1 GCA_019240305.1 Solirubrobacterales bacterium | reverse complement strand
CATCTTCGACACCAAGAACGAACCGCAGGCGCGCGCCGCCTACGACGTGGCCAAGCGCCTGGTACGTGATGCGGCCAAGCTCGGCTACGGGGAGTACCGCGCTCACCTGGACTTCATGGACCTGGCGCAGGAGCAGTACTCGTTCGGGGGTCACGCCTACCGGCGATTCTGCGAGACGATCAAGGACGCGCTCGACCCGGCCGGCATCCTGTCCCCGGGCAAGCAGGGAATCTGGCCGAAGTCGATGCGCGCCGGCGGCCGACACTCGACGTAGGAGCAGCTGACAAAACCGACGCCGCCGGAATCCACGCGGAAAGCGAGCGTGGCACCGCCCCGCCGGCGGGTGCGGATGGCGGCGACGAGCACGGTCTTTCGGGTGGGGGAGTTGAGTCTTCGTGATGGCGTTTGCTTTCGGAGTTCTCAGGCGCGTTGGGCGGGGGGCCGGCCACGGCGGGGGATCACGCCTGCCTCTTTCGGCATGCGCCCGGTGTCGTCGAGGGCTCGGCGGAGCAGCATTTCGATCTGGGCGTTGAGGCTGCGCAGCTCGTCAGCGGCCCACCGGGCGAGCGCGTCGTGGACGGCGGGGTCCAGGCGCAGCGGAACCTGCTTGCGCTCGCGGCTCACGTATAGAGCGTGCCGGTGTTGACAATGGGAGAGGCCGGTTGATCACCGCAGAGGACGACGAGCAGGTTACTGACCATCGCGGCCTTGCGCTCCTCGTCGAGCTCGACGATGCCCTGTTCGTCGAGGCGGGAAAGCGCGAGGTCGACCATTCCGACGGCACCCTCGACGATCCGGGTGCGGGCGGCGACAACGGCGTTGGCCTGCTGGCGGCGGAGCATCGCTTGGGCGATCTCTGACGCGTAGGCGAGATGGCTGATGCGTACCTCGACAATCTCCACCCCGGCGATCGTGACCCGCTCGGCGACCTCGCCGGCAAGTTCGGCGGCGACGACGTCGGTCGAGCCGCGTAGTGAGGTGCCTTCGCCGGCGGGCTCGTCGTAGGGGTGGGTTGTCGCGACGTGACGGAGCGCCGACTCGGCCTGGACCTCGACGAAGTCGACGTAGTCGTCTACGGCGTAGACCGCTCGTGAGGTGTCGGCAACCTGCCACACGACGATGCACGCGATCTCCACCGGGTTGCCGTCCGCGTCGTTGACCTTCAGGTGATTGGTCTCGAAGTTGCGGACCCTGACGCTCAGGCTTCGGCGATCCGCAAATGGCACGACCCACCACAGGCCGGTGCGCCGCACCGTCCCGACGTAGCTGCCGAAGAACCGCACGACCTTCGTCTGACCGGGCTGCACGATCACCAGCGAGGTCAGGATGACGATGGCGAGCACGCCTGGGGCGACCGCCACCCCCGGGACCGAGGTCCCGGCAAGCGCGACGACCGCCCCAGCGCATACGGTTGTGAGGAGCACGCCCCCCCAGCCGCTGATCGCCCAAGCCTGACGCTCACGAATCTCGACGCGAGTTCCGGAGTGCCCGACCGGGGTCGCCTCGGGCGGGCGGTACGGCTGGACGTCGTGGCTCATGGTCCCTCCACTCAAACCGCTCGTCGATTGTGATCTGATAAGACACCCGTCAACCTGCGCTGCTTGACGCTGTGACTGCCGCGACTACACGAGGGATGTACCAGGCATCCAAGAAGCTCAGGGCTCCGCACGGTAGGAGCAGCCACGCCCACGTCTGCCCGCGGTGGTAGCCCAACAGAACTGTCGTCAGAATCACGAACCACAGGCCGGCAAGAATCCGCGCGCAAGCGAACTGCCGCGGATACCTGTATTCCCAGACAGGTAAGAGCCTCTGCACCCCATGCGCCCTCTGATCATTCCAATGCGGATAACGCGCATTTCCACGCCGGGCCATCAGCGAGTCCTCCTGCGGAAGCGTTCATCGACATCTGATTCCAAAGTGATATCAGATTTCGACGGCCTGTGCAAGTACCTGGAGCTCTTTGAGTTGAGACGCCTCGCTTGGACCGCGTTCGAGAAGCGCGCCGCTCGCGAGACGCACTCGTGACGACCAGCCGAGGCCGAAAGCGCTGCGCTGGCCTCGGGCCGCGGGAGGATCGGCAGTCAACCTTCGTCCGAGGGAGGACGCATGCCATTCACCGTGCAGCTGGACGCCTGCGGTCGACGCCGGTCGCCCGCAACCCTGTCCAGCTTTCACCAGGGCCTGTCAGAGAGAGCGACCTGGACTTGCACCGCGGCGCGATCCTGATCCGCCACGGCCAGGGCGGAAAAACGCCGCCGCTCGTGCGGGCGTGCGGGCGTGCGGAGGCGCTTGCGCCGCATCAGCTGCGACACGCGCATGCGGTCGAAATGTCTCGCGAGGGTGTGCCGCTGCTTGTCATCCAGCGCCAGTTCGGTCACGCCGCCTCGCTATCACCTCGGCCTACCTACGCGGGATCGGCAACACCGAGATCGTCCACGCCGTCCACGAACGCCCAGCACCGATGATCCCCGCCACCCACGGGTTTTGTAGTCAACTCGATCCTGGCGGGTCCGTCCTCGCGCGCGGCCCACCAGTCTTGACGTCGCTCCCTTCCTTGGCGCCGACCCGGCCTCGGCCAGCAGCGCCTTGTCCGCCGCAGCGATTGTGGCTCGACTGCCTCGCGGACAGGCGAACGCGATCGTCCGGGGCGTGCGCTTGGCACCGCCGGCGCTGTCTGGAAGCATCGCGATCATGGAGATGGGCGTGCACTTGCCGCTGATCGAGTTCGGCAGCGAAGGTTTGTCGCTGCGGCGGCTGCAGACGGTCGTCGATGCGGCCCGGGAGTCAGGTTTCGGGGCGATATCGGCGAATGATCACTTCGTGTTCTCGAAGCCATGGCTCGACGGCCCCACGGCGCTGGCTGCGGTGATTGAGCGCTCGGGCGAGATGACGCTGGCGACGACGATCTCGCTGGCGTCGCTCCGCGGTCCTGTGCCGTTGGCGAAGACGTTGGCGGCGCTTGATGTGCTGTCGGGCGGGCGCTTGGTTGCCGGTGTCGGCCCTGGGTCTTCCAAGCGCGACTATGACGCGCTCGACGTCTCGTTCGATGACCGGTGGAAGCGCTTCGACGAGGCGGTGATGATCGTGCGGGCGCTGCTGCGCAACGAGCCGGTGGCCGCCCACACACACCACTTCCCGCTGCCAGACGCACCCCTCGCGCCGGGACCCCGGCGAGCTGGCGGCATCCCGCTGTGGATCGGAAGCTGGGGATCCCCCGCCGGGCTCCGGCGCGTGGCCCGGCTCGGTGATGGATGGTTGGCTTCTGGATACAACACGACGCCCGAGCGCTTCGCATCTGCCCGCCAGGCGCTGGGAGTCGAGCTTGCCGGCCACGGCAGGCGCGCTGAGGAGTTCCCTAACGGGCTGGTGACGATGTGGACGTGGATCACAGACAACCGCGCCGATCGCGACCGAGTGCTCAGGGAGGTGCTTTCCCCGCTGCTCAAACGCGACCCCGGCCAGCTAGCCGCGCAGGTCTGCGTCGGATCCCCCGATCACTGCGTGGAATTGCTCTCCCGGTACGCCGAAGCCGGATGCCAGCGCGTCTACCTGTGGCCAATAGATGACGAGGCCCGTCAACTCGAGCTCGCTGGAGAGATCGCGCCAGGCATGCATTGATCGCGGTCGCGTTGCACGACACCTCTGAGGCGAGCGTCCACGACGCCCACCCGCACGATCGCATCCATGGGCGGGGGACGACGATCCTGCGCCTCTCCGACGGCCGAGTCAGTTCTGCTCATCCGGCTGGCGTCAGCAGCCCACAGGCAGCGGCAGCACCGGAAACGTGTGAAGGCTCGAGGGTCCGCTCCGCGGCGGGTACCCCTCGTCGAAAGACGGGTCATCCAGACCGTCTCCCGCCGAGGAGGGATAGACCCGCGACCAGACCGGTCGCTGACACAGAAAACCCCGCTCCCTGAGGTTTACTCCTGGCGCGACACGAGCGTCTGTCGGTGGCTGCTGCTGGTCTAGGCCGACCAAGCGCCGCGTCCTGCGCGCTGCGAAGTACCGCGGCATGGTCAGGTTGGACATCGAGGGCCGTGACCAGTTCTGCGTTGCCTGGCGTGGAGTCGTCGTCCGAGCACGCGGTGAGCTGCTGGTGCTCATGCGTGTGGGCGCGAAGGCTCGTTCGAGAGAGCTCGCGTCTGGCAGGACGTCGGGCAGGTTTCGCCTCACGACCCGCACCTCTGCTCATGTATCAAGGCCAGTGGCAAGAAGGTCGCCGGACAGATGCCGCTGTGCGAGGAGAGCGCTCGTGGGGGCAAGGTCACGGGACTAGATCACGTTAGTCTGCGTGCGTGGGTACCGTGGATGAGGGTGGCGAGCTTCGTCTCGCTGAGTTGGTAGCTGCGTTGTCGTTGGCGGTTGACCTCGGTTTGGGGCAGCCGATGGAGCATCTGCTGCGCTCGTGCCTTATTAGTTTGCGTCTGGCCGAGGAGATCGGGCTCGGCGAGCGCGAACGAGCTGTCGTGTACTACGTGGCTCTTCTCGGCTGGATTGGATGTCACGCGGATGCGCACGAGCAGTCGGTTTGGTTCGGCGATGACGTCGCGCTCAAAGCGGATCGGTTCCCAGTTGACATGGCTGGCGCGGCGAAAGTCAGCTTTGTCCTGCGTCACATCGGGGCTGGGAGCGGTCTGGCTCACCGGGCCCAGCTGCTCGGCGCGCTGATCGGTTTGCGGGGCGAGCTTGCCAACGCGTTCGAGGCTACTCATTGCCAGATCGCCGGGGCAGTCGCGACCCAGCTGGGGCTCGACAGCATGGTGGCGGAGGGGCTTGAGCAGGTGTTCGAGCGCTGGGACGGCAAAGGGAGTCCGGACGGGCTACGGGGCGAGCGGATCGCGATTGCCTCGCGGCTGGTGCAGCTGGCATTGATCGTCGAGTACTACCGCCGGCTGGGGGGTGTCCCGGCCGCCGTCGAGGCCGCTGTGCGGCGGCGCGGCACGCAGTTCGATCCGGCTCTTGTGGACCGGTTCCGCGCGACCGCACCCGCGCTGCTCGCCGGGGTTGACCGAACACCTGGCTGGGATGAGGTGATCGATTCAGAGCCAGCGTTGCGTCCGATGTTGTCGGGGCCGCGGCTGGACCGCGCTTTGGAGGCGATCTCCGACCTGGCCGACCTGAAGTCGCCGTTCATGACGGGTCATTCGCGCGGCGTGGCGGAGCTGGCCTGTGCAGCGGCCCGGCGGACGGGTTTCTCCGAGCAGCAGGTGCGTGAGTTTCGTCGGGCGGCGCTGTTGCACGATCTCGGTCGCCTCGGAGTGTCAAACGCGATCTGGGAGAAACCGGGGCCGCTGTCGAGCGCCGAGTTAGAGCGTGTGCGCATGCACCCGTACTACACCCTTCGTATGTTCTCTCGGGCGCCCGCGCTCGCGAGTGTCGCGGAGCTTGCGTCAAGGCACACCGAGCGACTTGATGGATTGGGGTACCCCCGCGGGCTGAACGCTGCGGCGCTGTCGCCGGCGGCGAGGCTGTTGGCGGCCGCGGACGTATACCGCGCGCTGATCGAGCCGCGGGCACACCGGCCGCCCCACGAGCCACGGGAGGCAACCCGGCTCCTGCAGGCCGAGGTGAGAGCGGGCAGGCTCGATGGGGAGGCGGTGCAGGCGGTGCTGGGGGCGGCCGGGCAGCCCGTTTCTCGTCGCCGCGAGTGGCCCGCAGGCCTGACCGCCAGGGAGGTCGAGGTGCTCTCGTTGTTGGCGCGCGGGAGCTCGAACAAGGCGATTGCGGCGCAGCTGTGCATCTCCGCTAAGACGGCCGGAAATCACATCGAGCACATCTACATGAAGATTGGCGCGTCATCGCGCGCGGAGGCGAGCCTGTTCGCGATGAAGCTCGGCCTGGTGGGGGGCCTGCCTTCAAGCCAAAGATAGGGCGAACGCCTCATGAACCCCCCTCGGCAGCGGTCTACGTTGCACGCATCAATCGATTCGAGGAGGGCTTGCGATGGCGATCACGGATCAACCGGGCACATTGGACACGGACAAGCTCATGCAGTTCGTGTTCCGAGCGGTCGATGAGGTGGGCGCGACGCTGAATGCAGCGCTGGTGGTGATGGGCGACAAGCTCGGGCTCTACCGCGCGCTGGCGCAGGGGAGCGCGATGACCCCGGCGGAACTGGCCGAGCGCACGGGCACGGTGGAGCGATACGTGCGCGAGTGGTTGAACGCTCAGGCCGCGGGCGGCTACGTGACCTACGAGCCGGAGGATGGCCGTTACCGGCTGCCTCCCGAGCAGGCGACGGCGCTCACCGATGAGGACAGCCCCGCGTACCTGCCGGGGTTCTTCCAGATCGCGCTCGGGTCGGTGCTCGACTCGCCGAAGATCCTCGAAGCTGCGCGCAGCGGCGAAGGATTCGGCTGGCACGAGCACGTGCATGAGGTTCATGAGGGTTGCGAGCGGTTTTTCCGGCCGGGGTATAACGCGCACCTCAGAAGCGAGTGGCTGCCGGCGCTCGACGGGGTCGTCGAGAAGCTCGAGCGGGGAGCGCTCGTCGCCGATGTCGGCTGCGGCCACGGCGCCTCGACGATCCTGATGGCACAGGCCTATCCCGGTTCGAAGTTCGTCGGCTTCGACTACCACGCGGGCTCGATCGAGACCGCGCGCGAGCGGGCGCTGCAGGCAGGCGTCGCGGAGCGGGTGCGCTTCGAGGTAGCCCCCGCCGCGTCATATGGTGATGCCGAGTACGACCTTGTGACGATGTTCGATTGCCTGCACGACATGGGCGATCCAGTCGGCGCCGCGGAGCACGTCAGATCCACGATCAAGGCGGACGGAACCTGGATGATCGTCGAGCCCCACGCTGGTGACCGGGTCGAGGAGAACCTCAATCCGGTGGGACGCGCCTACTATGCGTTCTCGACACTGCTTTGCACGCCCGCGTCGCTCTCGCAAGAGGTGGGCCTCGCGCTCGGCGCCCAGGCCGGTGAGGCCAGGATCTGCGACGTCGTCGCACAAGGCGGGTTCACGCGCTTCCGGCGCGCCGCGGAGACACCGTTCAATCTGGTGTTCGAGGCACGTCCCTGATGCGCCAGGCACCCCCGCAGGTGGCGTCCACGGTCCCGAGCGAGTCTCCAGAGAGCGGGGAAGGGTTAGATGACCATCTTGGTCGCGCCCCTGACGGATACCCGGCGGACCGGACCCGGACGCGGTTTTCCCGACCGGACTGCGGCTCCGCGACGCCCGTGCAGACTGCCCCTGATGCGCCACGGGGCATCGAGATCGTCGCGCGGGATCTGCGAAGGTTGAGGGGCGGGCGATGCGTGCTGCATGACGTCTCGGTGACCATTCGCCGGGGCGAGCTCGTGGGGATCGTCGGGGGCAGCGGCGCGGGCAAGACCACGCTCCTGCACGCGCTCGCGGGAGTACAGCGGCCCGATAGTGGGCACGTGCTGTTCGACGGCCTCGAGTTGTACCCGAATCTGGGTGCGTTCCGGGGCGTGCTGGGGTATGTCCCCCAGGACGACATCATCCACGCCGAGCTTCCTCTCGAGCGGACGCTGCGCTACGCGGCGACGTTGCGCCTCCCGGAGCCGGTATCAAGGAGCGATATCGATGCGGCGGTGGCGCGGGTGCTCGTGGCGCTCGAGCTCGAGGACTGCGCCCGTTTGCGCGTGGGCGACCTTTCGGGCGGTCAGCGCAAGCGGGCAAGCATCGGTGCTGAGCTGCTGACAGAACCGCACGCGTTCTTCCTCGATGAGCCCACATCCGGCCTTGATCCAGCGACCGACGCGGAGCTTCTACGCGTGCTACGGGGCCTAGCGGACGATGGCTCAACGGTGGTGTTCACCACCCACCAGGTACACGACCTTGCCCACTGCGACCGGATCGTGGTTCTCGCCCGGGATGGCTACCTCGCGTTCGTCGGCACCGCGGAGGAGGCTTGCCGCTATTTCCAGGCCCGCAGGACCGAGGAGATCTATGTGCGCCTGGACTGCGCGGCGACCCCGACGGCATGGGCGGAGCGCTTCGCCAGACATCGCCACGAGAATGGCCATAGGACGGGGGCGCCGCCCGCGAAGCAGGACCCGGCTCTGTGCGCGCGTCCTCCGGCGGGGTTCCTACGCCAGTGGCGTGCGCTCAGCATGCGCACGTTCGAGACGTTGGTCCGCAGTCCGCTCACGCTCGGCATCCTCATCGGCTCGCCCGTGATGGTGGTCGCGATGTTCGCGATCCTGTTCTCGCCGGGGACGTTTGACTTCGACCATCCCAGCCCGAGTGCGATCGCGATGATCGTCTTCTGGATCACGTTCGCGGCGTTCTTCTTCGGCATCACCTACGGTCTGCTGCAGATCTGCACCGAGGGCGCGATCGTCCGCCGCGAGCATCTAGTCGGCCAGCGAGCGAGCGCCTACCTGCTCTCCAAGCTGACAGTGCTGCTCCCGTTCCTGCTGATCGTCAACGCGCTCATGCTCGGACTTTTACGAGCGCTCGACCGACTACCCGGTGCTGGAACGATGACCTACCTTTCACTCGGCATCACGCTCGTGCTCGAGTCCGGGGCAGCGCTGACGCTCGGGCTGCTCACCTCGGCGGCGCTCGCGAACCCCGCGCAAGCGACGCTCGCGCTGCCCATGGTCTGCTTCCCGGCCGTGCTCTTCTCCGGCGGCATCGTCCCCGTCCACGTAATGGCCAGCGTCGGCGCCGCAATTAGCACCGTCGTCCCCGTCCGGTGGGCGTTTGAGGCACTCGGGCATTCCCTCCGTGTGCGCTATCTGCTGCTTCACGGGGGCTCCCCGTTGGGACCGCCACTAGTGCACGCCTACGGGAACGCGGGCGAGGACGCCACCGGCGTGTACTGGCTCTACCTCGGAACCTTTACCGCCGTCTTCCTCGCCGCGGCCTGGGCAACACTCGTCCGCAAATGCACGCGGGAAACCTGAAGAGACGCGCTCCGAAAGCGCGCACGTTCACGTCTCGCGTGTGCGGGGCACTTGTGCGGCCTGCCGACGAGAACCGCGCTCGCGCCGTGACGCGCGAGCTCGTGGCTCGACCTGGCCGAAGCCCTTGGTCCCCCGGAGACCGCCGTCGTGGTAGTAGGGGTAGGCGGGGCCGCCCACGATGGGTGGGGAGTCGGCCGACGCAGCGGGGGCGACAAGGGTCCCGGCCAGCACGACGGCGACGGCACCAAACAGCATTTGGCACATCGGGCGACCGTAACTCGCGCGCAACTTCTCTGCATCAGTCCAAGCGAATTGATCAACCTGCGCCCGCTTGCCAAGCATTGACAGGCAGGAGCTTTCGTCTGGCTCTGGGCGGTCCCTATGATGGCGCGGTGGCAACGATCGGGTCTGGCCACCGAGCGCATCGGTCTTGCTGCGCGGGCGGCCGGCGTGCTCGTCTCTGATCGACGCGGCGTGTCCCGCCCCGATCAGTGGACTACGGACTTCTGTCGAGCTTGGTTAGCGACAGGCTCGGCACGGGACGATTAGCGCGACGCGGGGAACACCGCTGGGAACACGGTGGCAAAGAATCCTGTCGGCTCGAAGGAAAGTTCCCGATGCAGGTACTTCCTAGTGGAGCCAGCCGGGATCGAACCGGCGACCTCCTGCTTGCAAAGAGCCAGCGACGGCGGTCCGGTGTGGATCAGATGCCGATATCGCCCGTAGATACCGGCTGTGCGTCAAACGTTCAGGTCGTCTGCCGGCAAGCTCGCGGCGGCTGAGGCTTCCATCAGGCTTCCATGCCGTCGACCCAGCCCGCGCGGTGACTCCAGCGGAGCTCGAGCAGCTCAAACGGGACGTCGAACATATCGAAGGCCTCTCCGGTCTCCTTGTCTGAGACCTCAACCAGAGCGCCATCAGGGGAAACGCTGACGGCGGTACCGACCGTGCCAGCCTTCCACGGCCCGACGCGCTCTCGCAGCGCGACGACGTCGTGCTCCTCGATCGTGTGTTTCACGACGGCCATCGTGGCCCGATCCTAGTCGTGATGAATGCCGTCACCAACCGCGGCGGATCCTGCTCCCACCGGATGTGCCAGGACGTCAGCACGGTGCCCACTCGGTCAGCGCAACCGCGCAGGCCGCGGACCGGAACGATCACCTCGCACAGCACGCTGCCGTCGTCTCGATTGCGAACCGCGGAGACCGGGATCTCGCAGTCCCGCCAGCAGCGAGCCACCCAGGTAGTCGAGATCCTCGCCCGTGATCGCAAGTGCCCGAGCGAAACCGGCAGCCTTGGCGCCGCCACTCGGGTCGTCCAGCTTCAGCGAGTAGCCGGCAAGCTTCTCCTCGACACCATGGGCGTCGTCGGCCCGCGGGAGCAACTCGCCGATCTGCGGTGGCCACGACACGGCTCGATCGTGTCAGCGCGAACGGACGCCCGCCGTGGCGGGCGTCATCGGCTCAGGCTTCGTCCTGGGCGCCGAGGATGTCTCGAACTCGGCGACCATCCGGGAGCGACGCATGGTGCGTCGCCGCGCGTCGGACAGCTCGCGCACGTAAACCGCGCGGGTCACATTGGCGTCGCGGTGTCCAAGCATGAAGGCGATCTCGTCCACGCTTTCGCCAGCCAGGAGCGCGCGGCTTGCAACGGTGTGACGGAAGCTGTGCATCGACGGCAGCACTCCATGAGCAACCGGGACCGGATTCCCGCTCTCGTCCAGGGCGTGCAGGACGGGGAAGGTCGGATGACCGTTGTCATCGACGGCTTTGACCTGAGCAGCTCGCAAAGCCCGAGCGATGTTGCGCTGACTGAACGGGCGCCCAGAACGCGTCGCGAACACGAAGCTGTCCGGGCGAACGAAGGCCGACGTGTGCCGGTGCGCGGCGAGGAGCCGAGCCAGCTGTGGTGGAATGGGGATGGTTCGCGCCGAGCCTTCGGTCTTGGTTGGGGCGAGGTTTCCGCGTCGATCAACCTGATGAGCGAACTCGATCTGGGCGTCGTCGATGTCGTCCACGCGAAGGTTCGCCCACGTGAGAGCCAGAAGCTCGGAGAGCCGTGCGCCGGTGAGAGCGGCCACGGTGAACAGCGTGCGATACGGCTCGCCGGCGGCCGCGATCGTCTGCTCGAGTTCGCCACGCTCGAATATGCGACGGCGCTTGCCCTTCGACGGCTTCGGTCGCTCCGAGGAGAGCATCAGGGAGACCGGGTTCGTACCGACCCAGCCAAGCCGGCGGGCGGCGTACCGGTAGATCCGGTTCGTCACGCCGATGACGATCACGATCGTGGACTCGGCGAGTCCGTGCGCGCGAAGGTCGCGGACGAGCTTGGCGAGATCGTCCGGCGTGATCGTGTCGAGGCGACGCGCCCCGAAACGGTCGAGCAGATGCTGCTCGACCGCGTTGCGGTAGCAAGACTCCGTCGCGGGCCTGAGGTCAAGCACCGGCCCCTGGAACCAATTCTCGGCAGCATCGGCAAAGCGGAGCCGGCTGTTATTACCGACTTGCTCACCTCGAGCGCGCTGCGACAGGATCGTGTCTCGTGCCGCTCGAGCGGCGGTGATGCCTCCATCGACCGTGCGCCAGCGCTGCTTGCCACCTCCGTCCTTGAAGCCCACCTCGTACACGCCGGTCGCCCGACGATAGATATTGCGCTCAACTCTGACCCGACGCGGCTGATTGCCTTCGCTCATCGCCGGCACCTACGCTGCGTGCGGGAGGGTCGCAGCCAGATGCCGGGGCCGTCCGCCGCTCCGGCGCCAAGCGTCAAGATCTGCGCGACGGAAGTAGAGCTTGCAGTTCGGCCCGTCCTGCTCAGACGGAATTGCCCGTTCAGCGGCGAGCTTCCGGAGCGTGTCGCGATGGATCCCCAGGTAGTCAGCGGCGTGCCGTGAGTCGAACCAGTCGTCATGGGGACTCGGATCACCGTTTGTGAACCCAGGCGCTACGGCTCCGAGGCGTTCGGCCACGCGCGCAGCGAGCTGATCGATCAGAGCATCCAGGAGCGAGCCCCCGTCAACGGGATCGATGTCGCTGACGACATGAGACGGATTGCTCGGCGTGCGAGGCGATGTCCTCGCGAACTCGAGCCGAGATGAGGCGTACGCTGCCATCGTCGGGACCTCCTTCGTAGGTCTCGGCCAGGCCCCGGGGTGTTGCTGCACCGCCGGGGCCGCTTCTTTGCTTACAACTAGAAGCTAGCAATCGTGCCGGACGGATCCGCTTCCATCTGTAAGCTAGATGCCATGGCAAGACGCGTAGCAGTTGACGATCTCATCGACGCGCAGGGTGTCGCCGACATCCTGCATCTCACTCATCGCAACACCGTGAGTCAGTACCAGCGCCGCTACGACGACATGCCCAAGCCGGCCGTCAACCTCGGCAAGGGTCGCGTCAAGTTATGGCTGCGCTCCGAGATGACGCCGTGGGCCGCCAAGCTCGACGCGACCGGCCGTACTCGTCCGGCTCGTCGGCTTCCTCGCTGACCGCGCCTGAGGCCGCCACCGCCTCCACGACGTAGCTGTTCAGGAAGAGAAGGTTGTGTGAGTGACTCCCTCTGACCCGGGGTGCATCCACTCCTCGGCGGGAGACGGGTCCGG
>JAFAYP010000402.1 GCA_019240305.1 Solirubrobacterales bacterium | reverse complement strand
TCGGGACCCGGACGGCCCAGGGGTGCGCGGTCAGGCGCTGGTGGTAATCCCAGCTCCAGCGCGACAGCGCGGCTCGCCACTGCTCGTGCGGCTCAGGCGGGGCGGGCGGGCCGAGCGCAGTGTCGACCATCAGGACGAGCAACTCCTCCTTGGCGGCCACGTAGCGATACAGCGCCATCGTCGAGGCGCCGAGCTCTCGGGCGACCCGGGCCATCGACACGGCGGCCAAGCCCTCGGTGGCGGCCACGCGCACTCCCGCATCGGCGATCTGGGCCACGCTCAGCCCCGGCTTGGGTCCGCGGCCCGGCCGCCCAGCGAGGCCCCAAGCAGCAGCCAGGCTGGCCGGGATCGGTTGCTCGGCTTGACCGCTCACGGTAACCGTGTATAACATACGCAATTATGCGTACGACATACACAGATACAACCGGGGGCGAGCTCGTGGTCGAGGCACTCGGCATCGAGAAGTCCTACGGGCGGACCCGAGTGCTCTCGGGCGTCGACGTGCAATTGCCCCGGGGAAGCGTGCTCGCCCTGCTCGGTCCCAACGGTGCCGGCAAGACCACGATGGTGCGGATCCTGTCCACGCTGATCCGGGCCGACGCCGGCCGGGCCAGAGTGGCGGGCTTCGACGTGGTCGGCGAACGCGAGCAGGCGCGCCGGCGGATCAGTCTCACCGGTCAGTACGCCGCGGTGGACGAGCTTCAGACTGGCGAGGAGAACCTGCGGATGGTGGCGCGGCTGCGCGGCCTTGCGCGAGACCAGGCGCGGTGTCGCGCCCGCGAGCTGCTGGAGCGGTTCGATCTAGTCGCGGATGGCGGGCGTCGCGTGGCCACCTACTCGGGGGGCATGCGGCGGCGGCTGGACCTGGCGATGAGCCTCGTGACCGAGCCCGCCGTCCTCTTTCTCGACGAGCCCACCACCGGGCTCGACCCGCGCAGCCGGCAGGACATGTGGCTTCAGGTCGGCGAGCTCGCGCAGCGGGGGGTCAGCGTGTTCCTCACGACTCAGTACCTGGAGGAGGCGGACCGGCTGGCCGACCAGATCCTGCTGCTCGACCAGGGCCGGATCGTCGCGCAGGGCACGCCCGCCGAGCTCAAACGCCGCGTCGCCGAGCAGCGGCTCGTGCTCAGACTGGCCGGTCCAGACGGCTTTGCCGAGGTGGCCTGGGCGCTCGGCGATCGAGCGCTCGAAGCCCACCGCGACGAGCTGAGGATCGTCGCGCCGACCGACGGCAGCGCGCACCAGATCCGGGCGCTGCTCGATGAGATCGATCCCGGCCGCGCGGCGATCACCGAATTCGCCGTACGCGACGTGACCCTCGACGACGTGTTTCTGGAGCTCACCGATGTCTGACTCGCTGATCCTCACCGCGCGCTGCCTGCGCATCTCGCGCCGCCAGGTGGACGCGCTGCTGACCTCGCTGCTGCTGCCGGTGATGCTGATGGTCCTGTTCGTGGAGCTGTTCGGCAATGCGATCGACACCGGCACGCGCTACGTCACCTACGTGGTGCCCGGGGTACTGCTCCTGTGCGCGGGCTTCAGCTCGGGCCTGACCGCGGTGGCGGTGTGTCAGGACATGGCCGGCGGGTGCATCGATCGCCTGCGCTCGATGGACGTGCGCGGCGCATCGCTGCTCGCCGGCCACGTCGTGGCCAGCGTGCTTCGCAACCTGGTGTCCGGCTTGCTCGTGATCTTGGTCGCGCTGCTGCTCGGATTTCACCCCCACGCCGACGGGCTCGGGTGGCTCGAGGCCACCGGCGTGCTGCTCGCCTTCGTCGTGGCGATCTCGTGGCTGAGCGCCGCGATCGGGCTGCTGGCGCGCTCTCCCGAGGCCGCCAACGGCTTCACGTTCGTGCTCATGTTCCTGCCCTATGCCTCCAGCGGTTTCGTCCCCGTCCACACGATGCCGGCCTGGCTGCGGGGCTTTGCCGGCCATCAGCCGATAACGCCGGTCACCGAGGCGCTGCGCGGGTTGCTGCTAGGCGCGCCGGTGGGCTCCAACGGATGGGTCGCCCTGGCCTGGTGTGCGGGAATCCTGGGCGCGTCGATCGTCGCATCCGGCGTGCTGTTCGCGCGCCGGTCGGGCTGAGCCGGGTTTCTTGGCAGTTCGCGGCGCGCGCCCCGGGTGACCTCGAGGCGGTAGTGGCATTTCCGGCCGGTGCGGCCGGTTGTCGGGCGGTTGTCGGGCATCGGACGGACTTTCGAGCGCTCGCGCTGGGGCCGTGGGCAAGCCGGTATCTAGCATCTATCGGACCGCGATATCGTGATACGATACCTAGGTCGCCATGCATAGGAGGAATGCGATGCAGCTATCAACCTTGGATCCCACCGCCGGCGAGACCGTTCGCGCCATCCGCCCAGCAAGCCGGCGCGTAACCGATCCCACCGATCCGCGCCACGGCAGACCGCCGATGCGTTCCCGCGAGCACCCGGTTGGCGCTCCGCGGATCGTCGACCCGACCGATCCCGAGTGCGGTAGGCGCTCGGGCTGAGGTCCGAGCCGGGCGGGCGGGTGCTCCGGACGTGCGCCCGCCCGCCGGGCAAAACGAGAGGAGAGGTTCATGGCCCAGCTGATGCACACCGCCGCGTTCGATGTGGACGACGCACCCGACCGGATGCTCGCCGAGCTCGCCTGCCCGGCGTGCGGCTACCGCGATTCCGGCGACGCCTACCGGGTCAGACCGTGCAACCGGGTGCGCTTCTTCTGTGACTGCTGCGGCGCGTTCGTGC
>JAFAYP010000240.1 GCA_019240305.1 Solirubrobacterales bacterium | reverse complement strand
CCGAGCTCGTCCCAGATCAGCCGCATCTCAAGCCGTCCGGAAGCGCAGCTGGATCCCGCCGGTCCGCTGCTGGATCACGGTCAGGGCACCGGCCAGGATCAGAATCAGGGCGAGCAGCACGAGCGCGATGGCGCTCGCGTACGGCTCGTGCGCGGTGTAGTTGAACTGCTCGAGCAACGCGCTGGCCAGCGTTTCGTCGTGGCCCTGGAAGTTGCCGCCCACGATGATCACGGCGCCCACCTCGGAGATCGTGGCTCCCATCGCGGCGATCACGCCCGCCAGCACCCCGATCCGGGCCTCCCGCAAAGCGAGAAGCGCGAGCTGGACGCGGCCCGCCCCCAGCGCGCGGGCCTGGGCCAGCAAGCCGGGGGGCAGGCCCTGGATCGCCGCGGGCGTGAGCGCCACGACGTAGGGCAGGGCCAGCGCGGCTTGGACGATGTACACCGCGCTAAGCGAGAACTCGATCTGCAGCGAGCCGAGCGCTCCCTGGGGCAGAAGCAGCAGCAGCACGCCGATGCCGACCACCACCGGGGGAAGCGCGAGGCTCGCGTTGGCCAGGATCTGCAAGGTGCGCCGTCCGCGGAAGCGCCCGACCCCCAGCGCCAGCCCAATCGGCAATCCGATGATCAGCGCGGCCGCGGTCGAGATCAGGGCCACGCGCACGCTTACCCAGAGCAGACCCATGACGTAGGGGTCGCCGTGCGCGATCAGCGGGATCGCCCCGCGCAGCTGCTCCCACAGGTAGCTCAACGGCTGACTACTTCGGGGCCTTCTGGACGTACACGAGCTGTCCGTTGGTCAGGCGGTACACGGTGCCCACCGCCGTGCCCTGCCCGATCGTGCGCGAGCCCGGCTTGGGGAGCGGCGCGACGGTCTGTCCAGGCTGGATGTAGATGTTGCGGCTCGCGTTCGCATGCAGGCCGTGGCTGGTGATCGTGCCGGACAGGTGGAGCGAGGACAGGGCCGCGAGAAGGAACGCGACCGAAAGCACGATCCCCAGATCGAACAGGTTTACGAGTCCGTCGAGTGGGTCGCCGGCACGGTCTTCTCGGCTGCGGGCGTGGGGGGTGACGGAGATGATGTGCTGCCTCCTGGGGGTCGGGGATCGCTGATCACCGCCGCGAGGTATTGGAGATCGGACAGATCCTGGCTGTACATGCGATCGCGCGAGAGCGACAGACCGAAGGCCACGGCCCCGATCAGCAGCCCGACCACCGTGACACTGAAGGCCACTCGCAGATCGTTGCTGAGCTCACCCGTGTTGCCGGCGGCCAGGCCGGTGAGCGCGGGTGAGAGCGGGATCAGGGTGCCCATCAGCCCCAGGGCAGGGCCGGCGCGGACGAGGAGCCGTGTGCGGGCCAGACGCCGCTGCGCGTCGAAGTCGAAGTCCGCGAGTGCCTTGTTGACCTGATGCTCGGAGCCGTCGGCGCGAGCGTGCTCGATGATGAACGACAGCGTCCCGGCCATCGCCGGGCTCCGGGCGACGTCGTGCACGGCGGTCTCAGCCGCCGCGCGGTTGTTCTGTAGCAGCGCCTGGCGGGCCTGTGCGGCTCCGGTCTGGAGCGCGGCAAAGCGCCGGCGGCGCCGCTTGCTCACCTCGACCAGGTAGCTGCCCAGCTCGAAGATCACCACCGCCAGCGCAATCAGTGCGAGGATCAGCACCGGCACCTGCAGCGCGCTGGCGACGTGGAAGATCGCCTGGTCGATGCTGTGGCTCGAGAGCGCGGAAACCATGGGCAACTCGCCCCAGGATCTCAGGTGCCGGGCCCCAGTGCCGGCCAGCGCACGCGCCACCCCAGCTCACGGCCGGCGCCGAGTCCAAGCAGGAGGATGATCGCCAGCGCAGCACCGATCGGGGCCAGCGGTGAGGCGCGGAGCGCGCGGCGCGCGGGCGGCGCGCTCGCCACCGTCGCCGGTACCACGCGTACCAGTGGGCTGGCCCCCGGCGCCAGCGGTATGACATCGCTGATCAGCTGCCCGGACACGGTCGGGCCACTGGTTTGCGGCAGCGTCAGCGGTGTCTTCAGCGATGTCGATGGGCGGTGCGGCCGGCTCGGCGGAGTGCTGGGGCGCGGTGTGCTCGGCAGGTTCGGTGAAGCCGGCGTCGTGGCTGCCGGCGTCGTCATCGGGCTGGTCGGCGTGGTGTTCTGCGCCGGGGCGGTGCCGCCGCTGTGACTTGTCGCGGGGGAGTTCGACCCGCCTGTCTTGGTCGAGCCCGGCCGTCCGCCGGGGTGATTGCCGGCGCTCGATAGAGGGCCGGTTGGCGAGTGCGAGGTCAGCGAGGTCCCCGCCCCGCTGCGCGAATGGCCCCCCGTGGCCGCCCGTGGCTTACCGCCCACGGTGATCGGGATCGAAGCCACGCCGCCCCCACCCGACTGGTCGGTGACCTGGACCGTGACCTCGTACTGACCGGCCGAGGCGAAGCGGGCCCGAGGCGCTGTGGCGGTCGAGTTCGCCGCGCCGCCTCCGAAGTTCCACGCGTAGGACAGGGGGTTCCCGCTCGCGCCACCGACGGTGGCGTGGAATTTCACCGTGCCGCCGACTGGCACCGAGGTGCGCGACGCGTGCACCTCGACTGTGAGCAGCGGCCCCTCGAACACCTCGATCGAGATCGGCGCGGGCTGGCCGTTCTCGGACTCCTGCACCTCGTCCAGGAAGTCCTGGTCAGCGCCGCCCCGCCAGGGCCGGTCGTACTGGTTGCCCGAACCGAGCGCTTCGACGACGGGTGCCTGCGAGTTGTCGCTGAAGTCGCTGGGGGCCGCCAGATCCCCCGGCCGGAGCTCCGAGCCCGCCCCGGATTGTGGAGAGCCATCGAAGCCGAGCACGGTGATTCCCTGCACCGCGCTCAGCGGGATCGGCGTCTGCATGCAGTCCAGAGCGGTGCCCAGGCTCCAGGTCCCGGTCTGTGCGCCGCTCGGCGGGAGCGACACCGCGACGGAGCCGTTGCGGCCCTGCTCCTGCATGGCCTGCGGCCCACTGTAGACCGGGCAGCGTGTCGGGTCGGCCTGGAGCGCTCCCAGCGTGACCGAATCGGTCGTCGTCCCGCTCGAGGAGTACACGGTGGCCGACACCAGCACGTCCGAGCTGTTGTCGGCCAGCGCGCCGGCGCTCGTCAGGCCAAGCGTGATGAGTACAGAGACGAGCGCCAGCGCGAACCGTGCCACCGCCGCGAACCTAGCGCACGGCCGCCGCCCTCAGCCGCGAGAAGCTCGAGGACTGACCCGGCTGGACATACGCCACCTGGACCAACCATTGGTCCTTTCGCTTGACCTTGACGCCCAGCGTGACGCTGGTCTGGCCGGTCGTGAGCGTCACGTGCCCCAGCACCTGCAAGATCGCCGGAGCTCCCGGGGCGGTGTCGACGCCGAGCACGACGAGCTTGGCTCCGGCGGGCGCGGAGGGCGCCACCGAGGCCGAGATGACCAGCTGCCGGTGCTTGGGGCGGACCGAGCGGAACGTCACGGCAGAACTCGGCGCAGCTCCGATCGAGACGTTGACGGTGTGCGCCTCGCTGACCACCAGGTGGCCCGCGTAGAAGAAGCGGACCGCAACCTGCCAACTGCCCTTACGGAGCGGTGCCGAGACCGCGAAGTTCCCTTGGGCGGCGCCGATCGGGCCGGCCGCCACCGTCCGGAACGATCCCTTGCTACCAAGCTTCCGCGCGAGCACCGCGACCGTGCCCGCCCCGTGCCCGGCCCCGGGCTCGACCGTGCCGAACACGAGCGCCTTGCCCCCCTGCGAGGTCGCATGGAGGCTGGGGCTCACGGCTCGGACGCTCACCTTGACCGGGGCGGTCGCCCCGGGCGAGAGGATGTCGCCGTAGGCCGGGTTCAGGCTGGGGTTCTCGATCATCGAGATCTGGCCGGTCGAGACCTCGTAGGAGCCAGACGACGGCGGCACGAACCTGATGCTGTAGTGGCCGCTCGAGTTCGTCTTGCCGCTGGCCACCGGGATCAACAGGGCACCCCTGATCTCGTCCACGTTGACCGTCGCGTTCGCCGGGGTGGGATAGCCGGGCTCGGCGTTGGTCACGGTGCCGGTCACAGCGGCCGGCTTGCCGCCGCGGTAGACGTGCGGGATGCCGTGCGCGGTGACGAGCGGCGAGGCGTCGGCCACGAACGGCGCGCCGGCCGGATCGCTCGTCTTGGCCAGGTAGCTCTTCAGCTGTGACTGGAAGGCGGGCGAGGTGAGGTAGTCGACGAGGTCCTCAGCCGCCGTGAGGTTCACGGTCTCGCCGGGCTTGGACGGGTTGATGATGTAGACGTGGAAGTAGTTGGTGAGGGCATTCACCCCACCCGGGGCTGACGCGCTCTGGGGGCCGCGGGTGACGATCTTGAGGTTCGGGATCGAGCCCGCGGGGTCGGTCCCCGAGGCCAGGTAGTCGAACGTCCCGCGATCCGTGAGCACATAGCACGTGTTCGAGCCGCTCGGCGCGTCGGCCGGGGGGCAGGCGTTGGCGGCGATCACGTTGGCCGCCTGGTTTGAGCCCGCGTTGATGAAGTACCACGACGGGTTGTCGGGGCTCTGGACGGTTCCGCTGTCCGGGCACGGCTGTCCGTTCAGGGCAGCCGACTTGACCGGTGACATCCCGCCACCATCGGCGGCGCTGACCACGCAGAGCGACAGGCTCCCGGGCTGCAGGCCGGAGCTGTGCACGAGCGCCCAGATCTGGTGCTCCTCGACGGTCGTGCCCGAGGCGGTGCTGGTGCCGCCACGGGTGAAGAACGTGGCATGGCCGCCCGCGCCGGCCGAGGCTACGTCGGCGAACGCCTGCGCGATGTTGTCGGCCGCGTTACCGGCCGCGCCAGCCGGGTCGCCGGTCGGCCCGGCGAGCACGAAGTCGTTGGTGAAGATCGCGTTGCCGAACTGGTTCTTGTAGGAGAAGCCGTTGGCGACGAACTGATTCTCGAGCGCCGCGGCGTGGACGATCAGCGCGCTTGGGCCTCCCGTCCCGTTCTCAGCATTCTGGATCGCGGCGCCGGTCGCCGAGCCCACATACTTGAACGTGAATTGGGGGAAGGCCTTGTTGAAGCCGGGCTGGATCACGTTGGGGATCAGGCCGGAGTCGCTCGCGTCGCTGGTGCCGACGACGGTCAGCGTCGAGGAGGTGTCGGCGTTGGCCAGCGTCGGAGTGAGCATCAGCGCCAGAGTGCTCGCCACGGCGGCCAGCCCGACGGCGCGTTGACGAGGGAACGGGAGGGTTTTAAACATCCGCGCAGCATATAGGCACCGCATAGGCAAGGGCCGTTCCGTCGGTCCCGCGCCGGGAGCCCGGTAGGCTTGCCCGGTGAGGCGCGTACGGCCACGAGCAGGCGCCGGCGTGGCGCTGATCATCGCGTTGGTCGCCGGAGGCTGCGGCGCAAGCGCTTACTCCAAGAGCGACTTCGTCGCTCGCGCCGATGCCATCTGCGCGGCCACGCTGCGCCAGACGAGATCGGTCTCGCCCTCTGGCAGTGCCCAGGCAGGATCGAGCTCGGACGGTGCCCTGTCCGCCTACCTGAGCAGCGTCGTTCCGGTGCTCGAATCCGAGGCATCGCAGCTGCGGGCACTACGGCGTCCGCCGGGGACCAAGAGCGACCAGGCCACGCTGGCGCGGTGGTATGCCGCACTCGCCCAGAGTGTCAGCGACTACCGGCAGCTCGCCGCGGCGGCCAAGCGCGGCGACGACCAGGGCGTGGCCGACGCAGAAGCCGCCTTGGGCGCAAGCCCGGTCTATTCGCTGGCCGCCAGCTATGGGCTGCAGTCGTGCGGCACGCCGGGGACCACCGCGGTCTGAACACCGGCTCGCGCCTTAGGCATTCGCCATGTAGCGTCTGCCTGCAGCATGCCCGATGAGCTCTCACTCGGCGAGGCGGCGGCGGCGCTCGGGGTGAGCGTTGACACCCTCCGTCGCTGGGATCGCAAGGGCCGGATCCGGACCACACGTGACGCGCGCAATCGGCGCATGGTTCCCAGCAGCGAGGTTCGCCGGCTCAGCACCCGGCCGGTGCGCCACCAGACAGGTACCGAGGGCTCCGCGCGCAACCGCTTTACGGGCGTGGTCCGCTCGGTCGAGTGCGACGGGGTGATGGCGCTGGTCGAGCTCGAGGCGGGGCCGTTCCTGGTCACCGCGGCGATCACCCGCGACTCCGTCGATGAGCTCGGGCTGGCCGCCGGCGTCAGTGCCACCGCGGTGGTCAAGGCGACCTCCGTGATGATCGAGCGCGGATCCCTGGCCTGATTCCCGCCTCGGGGGCCGTTACGTTTCGGGTATCGTGGACCTGGTGGTGGGTCAGCCATGAGCCGCACTGTCGAGCTGGCCGACGCGATGGCCATGACCGTCGGCGAGGTCATGATCGAGCGCCCCAAGACGCTGCCCGCCGACGCCCGGGTCGGCGACGTGCGTCAGGCGTTCGAGCGCCCAAGCGTGCGGAGCGCGCTGCTTGCCGACGGTGAGCGGTTCGCCGGTGTGGTCGAACGAGAAGACCTGCCGTCCGATGCGCCCGACGATGCCCCCGCCTCGGCGTACGTCCGGGCGGATGCGGTGACCGTGACACCCGCCATGCCGATGCGAGACGCCGTCGCTCTGCTCGAGGGGCGAGCCGAGCCCCGGCTGGTGGTGCTGGACGAGGATGGTGTGACGCTCCGCGGCCTGCTCTGCGGCAACGCCACCGCGACCGGCTTCTGCCGGCGGTAGACGTCCGAGCCGTCAGATGCGCGCGCGAAGCGCGTCGACATCGATCTCGGCGATCTGCAGCGCGCGAGGTACGCGTCCGTACTGAGCACCGAGCACCCCGAGCAGCACGTGCCGCGCGTCCAGGCGGCGATCGCCGCGCTTGGCGGCGGCCGAAACGGCACGGTGAAGGGCCAGCTTGGCCGAGGTGGCGAATTGCGGGTCGCGCGGCCGGCGAGGTCCGATTGGCTCGTCCGGCCCGCTCGCCGCGACGCCCACGGCGGCCAGGCTGCGCTCCTCCTCGGCGGCCAGCGCATAGCTCAGTTGCTCTCGATCGAGTCCGAGCGCTTGCAGATCGGGGCGCTCGCTCAGGGCCAGCAGGAGATGCTCGGCCTCGATCGTCGCATGGCCGGCGGCGAGTGCCTCGGCGCGCGCGGCCATGACCGTCGCCCGGGCGTCCTTGGTGAATCGTTCAAAGGCCATCAGCGTGCTCCTCTTCGCAAACCCACCCCAGTGCCGCGCAGACGCCGGGCGTGCTTCTTGTGCACGGCCTGGCGTGTCACCCCGAGCGCCTCCGCCACGTCGGTCCACGACCAGCCGTCGTGCAGCGCTCGCTCCACCGCGGCATCCTCCACCTGATCGGCCAGGCGCCGGAGCGCGCCCACAGCGGCTAGGGCGTCGGCGGGATCCTCGGGGAGAGTGGGTGGCGTGAGCTGCATACGTTTGTCAACCATAGTTGACAAACGTACCTTTGTCAACCTAGGTTGCTACGAATGTGCTCCGGGTCTCCGGGCCGCGCTCGGCCCCTCCGGGCGCCCCGGCGTATATTGGCCCTGGTCCATGGCCGGCTCTCGTGCAGTGACTCCCGAGTTCACACCGGAGGAGGCGCAGGCGCTCCTGACCTGCGTGCGCGACTACATCGCGATCCTGCTCGAGCGCGGCCGGCTCGGCGATCAGAGCCTTTCCTCGGCGGCATCGCGGCTGTATTCGGCGATGCTCGACGCCGGGGTCACTCCTCGGAAGCTGGAATAGGCGCGAGTCGCGCCACGGCCGTGAGTAGACGTGCGCACGGGTCTCCGACGCCGAACCGCGCCGCCAGCGCTCGCAGGGCGGCCTCGTCCGCCGGGTAGGCATCGCGCCGGCCGGCCGGGAGGGTTATGGGGAGGTCGGTCACCGGGGCCACGACGCTCATCGCGCTCTCCAGGTACGTGCGGTCGGCGTCGCTCAGCTTCCGGTCGCGCAGGATCCCCGCGATGCTCCCGTGCTGGCGGATCATGCCGGCCGCGGTCACGGCGCCGACCCCCTTCAGGCCGGGCAGTCCGTCGGACGGGTCACCCCGCAGAATCGCGAAGTCGGCGTAGCGGCGGCCGGGGATCGCGTAACGGCGGGTCACCTCGGCCTCGTCGATCACGGCCAGCCCGGATCTCTCCGGATAGAGGATGCGCACCCGCGGGTCCTCCACCAGCGCGAACAGGTCGCGGTCGCCGCTGGCGATCTCGATCGTTCCGGTCGCCAGGCGAGACCACGTGGCGATCACGTCCTCGGCCTCGTGCTCGGCCACGCCCACCATCTCGATCCCGATCGCCGCGAGGAGGTCGCGGATGATCGGCATCTGCGGCTCGAGGCCGCGCGGAATCGGCTCGGCCGTTCGGTGCGACTTGTACATCGGAATAATCTTCACCCGCCAATCCGGCCGCCACGCCGCGTCGTCGGCCACGGCCAGGTGGCGCGGTCGGCGCTGCGCGATCAGCCGCGCGAGTCGGTCGAAGAAGCCGTGCACCGCGTTGACCTGCCGGCCGTCAGGCGCGGGTGCGCTCTCGCGCACGCCATAGTAGGCGCGGAAGATCAGGCTGGAGCCATCGATCAGCAGCCAGTCGCACCCCACGGTGCATCATTGTGGCGCGGATTAGACGGAGCGAGCCGGCTCGCTGGCTCGGAGTTCGACCGGGACAATCTGGAGCGTGAGCGAGTCCAGAGCGGTGCGGGTGTCGGTCAGCGGGGCGAGCTCGCTGCGCGAGGACGTGCGCGCACGCGCCGGCGCGCTCGGGCTGCACGGATGGGTTCGCCTGATGGACGACGGCACGGTCTCGGCGCACGTGGAGGGCGCGCCTGCAGCCGTCGACGAGCTGGTCGCGTGGCTGCGCGGGAAGGCGACCGCCGATGCGTTCTCGGAGCGGATGGTGCGCGTCGAGGGACACGAGCAGTTCGCGGTCCGGGGCGTGCCGGCCGGCGTGTTCGTGGTGCAGGAGCACCAGGCGACCGCCCACCATTTCGATCTGCGCCTCGAGCTCGACGGTGTGATGCGCTCGTGGGCAGTGCCCCGTGGTCCGTCGATGGATCCGGCGGCCAAACGGCTGGCTGTGCAGGTCGACGATCACGAGCTCGCGCACAACCAGTTCGAAGGTCCGACCGGATCCGGCGGCGTCATCATCTGGGACCGCGGCAGCTACGAGCAGGGTGGTCGCGTCCCCTGGCCGGAGGCGCTCGAACGCGGTCATGCCGTGTTCGTCCTGCATGGCCAGAAGCTCCGCGGCGGCTTCGCCCTGCAGCGCACCGGCCGCGGCGCCAAGCCGCAATGGCTGCTGATCAAGCGGCGCGACGAGCACGCCCGCCCGGGTTCCGACATCGTCGCCGAGCGGCCCGAGTCGGTGCAGAGTGGCCTGACGCTCGGCGAGGTGATCGATGGCGGTTGACGACAGAGCGACGTTCGGCCGTGTCGCGCCTGGGCGGTGCGGCGATATGTCATCGAGCGTGCTGTCCTGGCGGCTGCGCGAGCTGAGCGATGCGAGCATCGTGGGGCGGGAGAGCGATGGGTACGTCCTGACGCCCATGGGCCAGGCGCTCGTCGTCGCCCTCGGCCCCGTGCTCGAATGGTCGAAGTAGTGGGCGCGAGACCTCAGCAGCGGCCGCTCGGCTTGAGGTCGACGATCGTCAACGCCTGCCTGCGCGACGGAGCGGGGGGTAGCCCGACCGCGGTCATGCTCGAACCCAGGCTGAATGAACCCGAGCGCCGCAGCCTGCCTGGCGAGCTCGGCACCTCGCACGTCGTGTTCGTGGCGATCGAAGACGACGGCCGGGTGTCACTGCGCTTCTTCACGGCGCAGGGAGAGCTTCCCGCGTGCGGACACGGCACGGTGGCCGCTCTCGCGTTCCTGGCCGAGCACGCCGGCGAGCGGGAATACGAAGCGACGCTGAACACGGCCGCGGGGTCACTCGCCGGTCGCGCGTTTCGCAGCGACCACGGTGGGCTGAGCGCGTCGTTCGACGTCAGCGGCGTCGAGCGGCGCGCGCCCACGACGCGCGAACACGCCATCGTGCTCGCCGCGCTCGGTGCGCTGCCTGAAAGCATCGGCGCCGGCGGCTGCGTGGCCTCGCCCGGCCGACCGCGCCTGCTTCTGCCGATCTCGACGCGCTCCGCGCTCATGGCCCTGCGCCCCGACTACGCGCGCCTGGCCGAGGCCTGCGCTCAGCTGGACCTCCTCGGGTGCTACGTCTACACCGAGCCGGGGCGCGAGGCCAGAATCGCGGCGCGCATGTTCGCCCCAGCGGTCGGCGTCCCCGAGGACATCGCCAACGCCAACAGCACCGCGTGCCTCGCCGCTCACCTCGCCCGCAGCGGCAGGCCGGTCATCACCGTCGACATGGGCGATGCTCTCGGCACGCCCGCCACGATCACGGCAACCGTCCTGACGACGGCCGCGGGGACGCGAATACGCGTCGGCGGCCACGCCGCGGTGGCTCGGACGGTGCATCGCTAGCGCGCGCGCGTCGGGATCGCGACCGACATCTCGAGTCCGCCGCCGGCTCGTGGGCGCCCGGTGATGGTGGCGTCGTGGGCGTGGGCGATCGCGCTGGCAATCGAGAGCCCGAGCCCGACGCCATCCGTGCCGCCCACGCGCTGCTTGGCTCGGGCGAAAGGCTCGAACAGCGTGGGGAGCTGCTCGGCGGGAACTTCGGGGCCGGTGTTGGCGATCTCGAACACCGCGCTGCCGTTCTGCTGACGCGTGCGCAGCCCGATCCAGCCGCGGGGGTTGTTGTGGCGCACGGCATTCTCGACGAGGTTGGCGATCATCCGCTCGAGCAACACCCGATCGCCACGGGTGAGCGCAGGCTCGAGGGTGGCCTCGATCTCGAGCTCGCGCTCGCCGATCGCGGCGTGCGCGGCGTCAAGCGCGTCCTCGGCGGCGGTGGCGAGATCGACCGGCTCCTGGATCGCCGGGCCGGCCTCGCTGGTGGCGAGCGCCAGGAGCGCCTCCACGGTGGCTTCAGCGCGCTCGACCGATCGCTTGACCCGGGCGGCCATGTCCTCCAGTTGCTCAGGCGTCCTCGCCGGCTTGGCCAGCGTGACCTCGATCGCGGTTCGCATCGCGGTGAGCGGCGTCCGCAGCTCGTGTGCCGCGTTGGCGACAAACCGCTTCTGGCTGGCGAAGGCCCCGTCGAGCCGCTCGAGCATGACATCGAACGTGTCGGCCAGCTCCTTGAGCTCGTCATCGGGGCCGCTGAGCGCGAGGCGCTGGCCCAGGCGCAGCTCGGAAGCTTGTTTCGCCGCCTCGGTGATCGACCGGACCGGCCTCAGTGCCCGCCCGGCGACCAGCCAGCCGAGTCCCGCCGCGGCAATCGTGACGACCACAAGGCCGATCGCCGACGCTTCACGCAGGGCCGAGAGCGTGTCGCCGCGCGCCTGGACGGCGCCCCCCACGATGCTGATCAGGTGCTTGCATTGCGCGAGTAGGGACGGAGAGGTGGGGAGCGGCTTGCACACCGCCAGCACCGATTGTTCCTGCGGCGTGAGCGGCTTCGGCCGTGGCACCGCCGGCAGCAGCACGCTGACCATCAACGCATAGCTGACGGCGAGCAGCACGACCCCGGCGAGGAGGAACAGCACCGCATAGAAGACCGCGAGCCGGGTGCGCATTCGCCGCGGCCAAAGCCGCCGCATGACAGCGGAACCGGGCGTCCTCATCGCATGCGGTAGCCGGAGCCGATCACCGTCTCGATCGCGTCGGGCTCGCCGAGCTTCCGCCGTAAGCGCGTCAGCGTCACGACCACGGTGCGCGTGAACGGGTCGGCGTTCTCATCCCAGACCCGCTCGAGCAGCTCCTCGGCGCTCACCGTCGCGCCCTCGGCCGCCATCAGCCCCTCGAGCACACCCAGCTCCTTCCCCGTCAACGAGAGCTCCCGGCCTGCCCGGGTAACGCGCCGCGCGCCCCGGTCGAGCACCAGATCGCCGCGCACCAACTGCGTCGGCCCCGCCGGCGCGCGGCGGGCCAGCGCATGCACCCGCGCGACCAGCTCCTCGAACGCGAAAGGCTTGGGCATGTAGTCGTCCGCGCCCAGGTTCAGCCCCTCGACGCGGTCGCCGATCGTGGACGCGGCGGTCAACATCAGGATCCGCGCCTCCGACCCGCGATCGCGCAGGCCGAGGCACACCGCGTCCCCGTGCACGCCGGGCAGGTCGCGGTCAAGGACGATCACGTCATAGCGGTACACGGTGCCTTTCTGGAGAGCTGCGGTCCCGTCATACGCGACGTCGGTGGCGATTCCGCGATCGCGCAACCCCA
>JAFAYP010000125.1 GCA_019240305.1 Solirubrobacterales bacterium | reverse complement strand
CGCAGTGGACCGCCACCGTCCTGGCCCCGCCCTCGGTCGCGTCGAGCAGATCACCGGGCCGCGCGCCCGCCGCAAACAGCGCGGCCGAGCTCACCCGCAGCAGCAGGTTGTCTCCCGGATGGCGGTTCCCCGGCGTGAGCCGGTCCGCGAGCAGCGCGTAGAAGCGGCCCTGCGCGGGGAGGAAGGCCTCGCTCTCGACGCCCGTGTCGCCGCCGTGCGCCAGCCCCGAGGCGGCCACCAGCAGGTTCCGGCCGCTCGGCGTGATCGCGTAGATGCCGCCGCCGAGCTCGTCCGAAGCGATCAGGTCGCCGGCGAAGCGGCCGAACGTCGCCGGCGCGACGGCGATCCCGCCCTCCACCCGGTGTGCGGCGGCGCTCACCGTCTTGACGGCTCCGTGGCAGTCGAGCCCGTCGACGGTCGTGTGCTTGCCGTGTGTGGTCGCCACCAGCAGCCGGTGGCCGAAATCGCCCGTCTCGTCGAAGGCGATCCCGTCGATCAGTCCGGGCGCGCGGATCGTTGCGAACGGCCGCACTCGCCCCTGCGCGTCGACCGCCACCACGCCCCGCGGCTTGCCGAAGCTGATCGCGTAGACGGTGTCGGCGCCGAAACTGCATCCTGGGTGATGCGCCGCCGGCAGGGCGATGTACGCCTCGAGGCCTGGATTGCTGTGGTAGCTCGGCGCAAACGCCCGCAGCGCGCCGGAGCCCGAGAGCAGCCACAGGCGCCCGTTCGCGGCCACGACCATTGCGCCGTCTCGGCGCGGTCCGACCACGTCGATCGGACTGGCCGCGTGGACGTACGGCGCCCAGCGGGCGGGGCCCACGGCCGTCGGCACCGTGGGCGTCCGGGCAACTGCACCCCCGCAGCCCACGGCCACAATGCCGGCCACGAGGATCACAAGCATCCGGCTGGCCAAGAGACGGAGTATGCCCCTGGGCATCAGCCGCTGAGCAGCGCGTCGACCTCGGCGGCGGTCGGCAGCGACGGCTGGGCGCCCGCTCGCGAGGCGGCCAGCGCACCGGCCGCGCACGCCCGCGCCAGCGCCGCGTCCCGCTCGCGACCCTCGAGCAGCGACACCACGAGCGCCGCGCAGAAGGCATCGCCGGCCGCGGTGCCGTCGACCGCGGTCACCGACGGCGGCCGGGCGCGTGCGACCTCCTGGCCGCGCTCGAGCAGGACCGCGCCCTCGACGCCCAGCGTGAGCGCGACCAGCGCGCCGCCCGGCTCGATTCGCTCGTACTCGTAGCGGTTGACCACGACCAGGTCGGGCTCGGGATCGAGGGGGTGGGCGGTATCCCATTCCCGCGCGGGCGCCGCGTTCAGGCAGAAGAAGCGCGCCTGGGACCGGGCCGCCCGGACGGCCTCGAGCGGGATCTCTAGCTGGGAGATGACCGCGTCGGCTTCCCCCACGTCCACCTCCTCGGGCCGCAACCGCCGGTTGGCCTCGGGCGCCACCACGATCACGTTCTCGCCCTCGCGATCGACCAGGATCAGTGCCACCCCGGTCTCGCCGTCGTCGCGGACCACGCCGGTCAACTCGACGCCAGCCTCGCTCAGCGAGCTGAGGGCCAGATCGTCGCGCCCGACCCTCCCGACAAACCTGACCTGCGCCCCCAGGCGCGCCGCGGCGAGAGCCTGGTTGGCCCCCTTGCCGCCCGGCACCCGCTCGAAGGTCGCATCGGTGAGGGTCTCGCCAGGGCGGGGCAGGTGCTCGCAGCGCGCGACGTGATCGACGTTGGCCGAGCCGACGACGGTGATGCGTACAGCCACGTCCGGGACACTAACCACGATGAGCGATCCCAGACCGGCTCCTTATGGCGGCGGCGGCGATGCCCTGTCGGGCGAGGCGCCGCTGCCCGCGCGCTTCCGCCGTCACGCCGACATGCTCGTGCACTCCGGCCGCTCGCCGCTCTACATCGAGCTGATGCGTGCGGCGGCCGACGACATCGAGCGCGGCGGAGAGGTGGCGCGTCTGTTCGAGGGTGTGCCCGCGCCGCCTGGGTCGGTTCCGCAGCTTCGCCTGGTGGCCGCTCTGCACTATCTGGTCCTCTCGGGACAGGTCCCGGAGCTGGCGGCCTTCTACCCGAGCGCCGGCGGAGACCGGCAGCCCTCCGAGGCCTGGCCGGTCGCCCTGGCCACGATCGCCGAGCACTTCGGACAGATCAAAGAGCGCCTGTACCGCACCGTCCAGACCAACGAGCCGGGACGCTCGGCAGTGCTGTTCTCGGGCCTGTTGTGGCTGGCCGCCCGCCACCGGCGTCCGATCCGCCTGCTCGAGGTGGGCGCCAGCGCCGGCCTGAACCTCCTGGTCGATCGCTACTCCTACCGGGCGGGAGACCTCGAGCTGGGCGATCCCGCCTCGCCACTGCGGTTCGTCGACCCCTGGGACCCTCCGCCCCCGGTCGATCTCTCCGCTGCCACGGCCGAACTGCGGATCGTCGCGCGCGCAGGCTGCGACGTCTCCCCGCTCGACCCCAGCCGGCCCGACGATCAGCTCGCGCTGCTCTCCTACATCTGGCCCGACGAGCTGCACCGGATCGACCGCCTGCGGGCCGCCCTTTCGATCGCCGCACGCGATCCGGCCCCGGTGGCCAGACGGCGCGGCTCGGAGTGGCTGCCCGAGGCACTCGCCGCCGCCGAGGAGGGCGAACTGGTCGTGGTCTGGCATTCGGTCATGCGCCAGTACGTCGAGCCCGAGGAGTGGTCGGCGATCGAGGCTGCCCTCGACGGCCCATCGGGGGTGGTGCGCCTGAGCATGGAGCCTGTCTTCGAACGGCGCCTGGGGATGCATCTGGCCGTCCACGACCCCGCTGGCGCTCGCCCCCAGATACTCGCCGCGTGCGACGACCACGGGCTTCCGATTCGCTGGGATACGTACAGTCCTCCGGGGTGAGGCTCATCGACATGGACAGGGCGGCCGTCCTCTTCGCGCGCACGCACGGCCATCAGCCGGGCGTGGAACGGACGGTCGCCGCCTATTCCCGCGCCGGCGAGCACGCCGCCTGCTGGCTGGCGCTGGGCCTGGCCGGCGCCGCCTTCACGCGCGATCCGGATCGGCGAACGCGCTGGCTGCGGGGCGTGGGCACCGTGGCCGCGTCCTACGGCGCCAACCAGGCGATCAAGTTCGCGGTCCGCCGGCATCGGCCTGAGCTCGACGGACTGCCGCCGATCACCTCGGTGGTGACCCAGCTGTCCTTCCCCAGCGCCCACGCCACCACCTCGTTCGCGGCGGCGCGGGCCTATGCGCGCCTGGTGCCGGCCTGGGCGCTGTACGCGGCGGCCGGGGCGTTCGCCGTGTCGCGCCCGTACCTCGGCGTGCACTACCCGTCCGACGTCCTGGCCGGCGCACTGCTGGGGACGGCCATCGCGGAGGTCCGGTCGTGAAGGTGGGAATCGTCGGGATGCCCAACGCCGGCAAGTCCTCGCTGTTCAGCGCGCTGACCGGCGTGGCCGCCGAGGCCGCCAACTACCCGTTCACGACGATCGAGCCGAACGTGGCGATCGTCCCGGTCAGCGACGACCGGCTCGACGCCGTCGCCCAGACGGTCAAGGCATCGCGCGTCGTGCCGGATACGATCGCCTTCCACGACATCGCGGGCCTGGTCGCCGGCGCGCACCGTGGTGAAGGGCTCGGCAACCAGTTCCTGGCGAACATCCGCGAGACCGACGCGATCGTGCACGTGGTCCGGGTGCACGAGGATCCGAACGTTGTCCACCCCGAGGGCCGCGTCGACCCGCTGGCCGATGTCGAGACGATCGAGACCGAGCTGATCTTCGCCGACCTCGAGCAGGCCGAGCGCCGGCTCGATCGCGTCTCGCGCACGGCCAAGAGCGGCGACCGCCACGCGGTGGCCGAGGCCGGGTGGCTGCGCGAGCTGGTCGAGGCACTCCAATCCGGCCGACCGGCCCGCAGCGTGCCGCCCCCGGCCGACGCCCCCGACGCGGTCCAGCTGCTGTCCCCGCTGACGGCCAAGCCGGTGCTGTTCGTGGCCAACGTCGACGAGGGCTCCGACGAGGTGCCGGCCTCCGTCCTCGAGCACGCCCGCTCGCACGACGCCGAGGCGGTCGCCGTATCCGCCCGCCTGGAGGCCGAGCTGGCCGAGCTCGATCCCGCCGACGCCGACGCCATGCGCGCCGACCTCGGGCTCACCCAATCCGGGCTCGAGCGCGTGGTTCGCGGCGCGTTCTCCCTGCTCGAGCTGATCGCCTTCTTCACGGCCGGTGAGGACAAGCCGGCCCAGTCCTGGCACCTGCGTCGCGGCCTGTCGGTCTGGCATGCCGCCGGCCTGATCCACTCAGACATCCAGCGCGGGTTCGTCCGCGCCGAGGTCATCGGCTGGCAGGCGCTCCTCGACGCGGGCGGCTACGCCGGGGCTCGCGAGCGCGGCACGCTGCGCGTGGAAGGACGCGACTACGTGATGGCGGACGGCGACGTGATCACCGTCCGCTTCACCCCGTAGGGGCCGGCCCCTCGAATCGGTACACGTTGGTCTCGCGCGCTGCGAAGCCGAGCGGCTGGTAGAGCCGGTTGGCCGCCTCGCGCGAGGGCCTCGAGGTCAGATCGACCGTGCGCGCGCCGTGCTCGCGGGCCAGCCGGATGGCGGCGTTGGTCAGCGCGGCACCGACGCCCCGCCCGCGCGCCCGTTCGTCGACGACCACGTCCTCGATCCAGGCCCGCAGCCCGGTCGGGATGCGGAAGATGGCCAGCGTGAGCATGCCCACGATCGTTTCGTCGGCGTCGGTGGCCAGCAGCAGGTGGGAGGCCGGCGAGCCGACGATCTCCTCCACCTCGGCCGCCGACGGCGGAGGCGAGGAGCGCGAGAGCTGTCGTACGAGCCCAGCCATCGCGGGGACGAGTCCGTCAAACGGCTCCATCACCTCTTGCACGCGGATCTCGCCGGGCACGGGGGCTCACCGTATCGCCTGGGTCCGGGCGAACGCCAGAGCG
>JAFAYP010000060.1 GCA_019240305.1 Solirubrobacterales bacterium | reverse complement strand
GACGCGCTCGAGCCGATGACGGACGCTCGTGAACGTGCGCAGCCCGGCGGCGACCGCGTCGACGTCGATGCCGCGAGCCAGGCACACGGCCGCCGTCGCCATCGCGTTCTCGACGTTGTGCGCCCCGGGGAGCGCGAGCTCCTCGGTCTTCACCAGCGCCGTCTCCTCCCACCACAGGTGCCCGGCGCGTTCGGACAGATCCGGGCCAGGCCCGGCCCCGAAGGTCACCCGCCGCGCGCACCCGCCGAGATCGTCGACCGGCAGGTCCTCGGGCGCCACCGCCACGTCGTAGTTGCCCTGATTGGCGAAGATCCGGAGCTTGGCCGCGACATAGTCCTCGTAGGTGCCATGACGGTCCAGGTGATCGGGAGACAGGTTGAGGAGCACCGCGGCCTCCGGCGAGAACGCGACCGTGTCCTCGAGCTGAAACGACGATGCCTCGCACACGACGGTGGCGTCGGCGGGCAGGCCGGCGCCGAGAGCGAGCGTCGACGCGGCCGTGCCGACGTTGCCGGCCACCGCGACCGGCAGACCCGCCTCGCGGTGGACGTGGCCGATCCACTCGGTCGTGGTCGTTTTGCCGTTGGTGCCGGTCACAGCCACGAACTCGTTCCCGAGCAGGCGCCACGCGAGCTCGAGCTCGCCGAGCACGGGTATGCCGCGATCCCGCGCCGCGCGAATCGCGGGCGCGTCCTGAGGTACGCCGGGGCTCTTGATGAGCGTCCGGGCGCGGGCGGCAAGATCGACGCCTGACGCATCCAGCCGTACTTCGACGCCCGCCGCGCGAAGCCTTCCCGCCGCATCGGCCAGCGCCGGGCGGGCCTCGCCCCCCGCGTCGACTCCCACCACCTCGGCCCCTCGCTCCCGCAGCGCCAGGGCCGCCGCCACGCCCGAGCGGGCCAGCCCCACCACCAGGTACGGACCCGGCGGGAGGGGCGGGCGAGGCTTAGCCACGAATGCTCAGGCGAAACACCGTGAACGCGATCGCCGCGCAGGCCGCGGCCACGATCCAGAAGCGCAGGATGATCTTGGTCTCCGACCAGGCCTGCAGCTCGAAGTGGTGGTGGATCGGCGCCATCAGGAACACCCGCTTGCGGAACGTCTGAAACGAGAACACCTGGATCAGCACCGACAGCGCCTCGATCACGAAGATCCCGCCGAGCAGGATCAGCAGCACCTCGGTGTTGGTCATCACGGCCAGGCCGGCGATCGCGCCACCGATCCCGAGCGAGCCGGTGTCGCCCATGAAGATGCTCGCCGGGAAGCTGTTGAACCACAGAAACCCGATGCAGGCGCCGACCAGGCAGGCCGACAGCAGCGCCAGGTCGGATTCGTTGAACGTGATGAACGTGATCCCGATGTAGGCCAAGAGGACGATCGCGGCGCAGCCGGCGGCCAGCCCGTCGAGCCCATCGGTCAGGTTGACCGCGCTGGTCGTGCCGGCCACCACGAGATAGATCAGCACGGGGTACAGCGGCCCGAGATCGACGTTGGCGTCGATGAAGCGCAGGCTGATCGTCTCGTCGAGATGGGCCCTCTGTGTCGCCACCCACCACAGTCCTAGCGAGATCGCGATCGTCAGGACCAGCTTGGTTCGCGCTCGGAGACCGAGCGAGCGGCGCTTGACGATCTTGGTGTAGTCGTCGGCGAAGCCGAGCAGCGCGCAGGCCACCGCGCCGCCCAGCACACCCATCGACGCCCAATCCCGGGTGGACAGGATCAAGAACGGGATCGCGAACGCGAGCATGATGATGATCCCGCCCATGGTCGGCGTGCCGGCCTTGGTCTTGTGCCCTTCGGGTCCCTCCTCGCGGATGTTCTGGCCGAACTCGCGCCGGCGCAGGAACTCGATGAACTGCGGGCTGAGGAACAGGCACAGCAGCAACGACGCGGTGCCGGCGATGAGGACGCGCCCGGAGACCGAGCCCATCACGCGCCTCCCGCCACCGTGGGACTTCCCTCGCGCAGGCGAGCCGAAAGAGCGCGGCAGACCGCCTCGAGGCCCACCGCGAGCGAGCCCTTGACCAGCACCGCGTCGCCGGGGCGCACCAACGCGGGCACCAACTCGGCCGCGGCCGAGGCGTCGGGCAGCGAGCGCACCTCGCCGTCGAAGCGCTCGGCCATCGCGGCGGCCAGCGGACCGACCGTGATCAGCAGCTCGACGCCGGAGCGCGCCACCTCCTCGCCGAGCTCGAGATGGAACTCGCGCCCGCGGGGGCCCAGCTCGAGCATGTCACCGAGCACCGCCACGGGCCGGGTGCCGGGCGACCGTGCGGCCGTCTGCACCAGGTCCTCGAGGGCGGCCCGCGTCGACATCGGGTTCGCGTTGTAGCAGCCATCGATCAAGGTCACCCCGCCGGGCAGGGCGACATGCTGTCCCCGGCCGGCGGTCAGCGCGAGCGCGACGGTGCCCTGCGGCACCACCCCGACGGCGAGCGCGGCCGCGGCGGCCGGAAGCAGGTTGCGCCGCAGATGGGCCTGCCGAAACGGCACCTGAAGCACGACCGGACGGCCGGCCAGGTCGATCTCCACCTCGTCCTCGTCCTCTGAGCGGACTAGGCGAACATCTCCGGAATCCCCGAACGTGATCGTGCGCAGGTCGTCTCGCAGGTGCGGGTCGAGCAGTGGCTCGCCGGCCGGCAGGACCGCGGTCCCCGATTGCTCGAGGCCGGCGATCAGCTCGGCCTTGGCGGCCGCGATCGCCTCGATCGTGCCCAGCAGCTCGAGGTGGACGGGTCCGATGCTGACGATCACCCCCACGTCGGGCTCGGCCACCGCGGCCAGCTCGGCGATCTGGCCCGGGCCGCGCATGGCCATCTCGAGCACCAGCACCTCGGTGTCGGCCGGGGCAGACAGGATCTCCAGCGGCAGGCCGATCTCGGTGTTGAAGTTGCCCCGGGAGGCCACCGTCCGGCGGTGCGGCGCGAGCAGGGCCAGCAGCAGGTCCTTTGTGGAGGTCTTCCCGGTCGAGCCGGTCACCCCGATCACCTGGACATCCAGGGATCGCCGCCAGGCGGTGGCCAGGCGCTGCAGCGCGGCCAGTGGATCCTCGGCCGCGAGCAGCGTCCCGGGCACGGCGCAGCGGGCCGCCTCGGCGTGCGGCGGAGTGGTCAGCACGCCCCACGCGCCGGCCGCCAGGGCCTGCGGGGCGAACCGGCCGCCGTCGACGTGCTCGCCGGGCAGCCCGACGAACAGCGCCCCCGGGCCGGCCTGGCGGGAGTCGATGATCACCCGCTCGGGACCGTTGCCGGTGGGCGCGGGAGAGACCAGGCGGGCACCGGCCGCCCGTGCGATGTGCTCGGGTGTCCAGGTCCTCATGCGCTTCCCGAGGGAGAGTACTTGCCGGGTCGGTCCTTAGAGCCGTCTGAAACCGGATCAGCGCGCGGCCGGAGCGCCTTCGAGCGCTTCGCGGGCCACGGTGACGTCGTCGAAGGGGATCTTGCGTCCTGCCTCGAACTCCTGGCCCTGCTCGTGGCCCTTGCCGGCGATCACGACCACGTCCCCCGGCTCGGCCTCGGCGATGGCACGGCCGATGGCACGCCGGCGGTCGGCGTCGTGCTCGACCCCATCACCGGATCCGGCCAGGATCTCGGCGATGATCGCCTCGGGGTCCTCCGAGCGGGGGTTATCCGAGGTGACGATCACCCGATCGGCCAGGCGGACGGCGATCTCCCCCATGAGCGGACGCTTGCCGCGGTCGCGGTCGCCTCCGCAGCCGAACACAACGTGCAGGCGGCCGCCCCGCCCCGCGTCGAGGAGCAGGCCCCGCGCGGCTGACAGCACGTTCTTAAGCGAGTCTGGAGTGTGGGCGTAGTCGACCAGGACCGCGAAGTCCTGGCCGGCGTCGACCGGCTGAAAGCGTCCAGGGACGTGTCCCGCGGTCTCGATCGCCCCGGCCGCGATGTCGAGCGGGACGCCCACGGCGCGGACCGCGGCGAGCGCGCCGAGCACGTTGTAGACGTTGAAGCGTCCGGGCAGCGGCGAGCGCAGCTCGAGCGCTCCCTCCGGCCCGTGCACGGTGAAGCGCGATCCGGTGAGATCGGTGCGCAGATCGCCGGCGCGATAGGTGGCGTCGCGCTCGACCGCGAACGTCACGATCGGACCCACCCGCCCTAACTCGGCGGCCAGCCGGGCGCCGTAGGGGTCGTCGAGGTTGACCACGGCCTGGGCCGCCCGGCCGGGCTCGAACAGCCGGCGCTTGGCCAGGAAGTAGTCCTCCATCGTCTCGTGGAAGTCGAGGTGGTCCTGGGTCAGGTTGGTGAAGATGGCCGCGGCGAAGTGGATCGCGTCGGCCCGGTGGAGCGCGAGGGCGTGCGAGGAGACCTCCATCGCGCACGCGACGTCGCCGGAGTCGAGCATCTCGCGGAAGGTGCGCTGGAGGTCGATCGCCTCGGGCGTGGTGCGCTCGACCGCTCGTTCGGCGCCTCCGATCACACTCTTGACCGTGCCCAGCAGACCGGTCTGCCGTCGATCGGCCTCGAGCAGCGCGTGCACGAGGAACGCGGTCGTGGTTTTGCCGTTGGTGCCGGTCACTCCCACCGTCTCCAGCTGGGCGGTCGGGTCGCCGTAGAAGGCGGCGGCCGCCGGCGCCATCGCGGCCCGCACGCTCGCCACCCGGATCTCGGGCACACCAAGGCCCAGCGGGCGCTCCACGACCAGCGCCACCGCGCCGCGAGCCACCGCATCGGGCGCGAAGTCGTGGCCGTCGCGGGTGAAGCCGGGGACGCAGAAGAACAGCGTCCCCGGCTCGACGGCGCGGTTGTCGAAGGCCAGATCCGTGATCTCGATCTCGCCGGCGCCGGCTGGGGCACCCGGGATCACATCGGCGAGTCTCACGCGCCGGAGCGTACCCGCGAGCGCGGCGCGGCCGCGGGGGACGTCGGAGCGGACGGGCGACCTCCGAGCCGCGCCTATGGGAGGGGACTGCGCCGCCGCGCGCCGCGGGTGGCCAGCAGCGCGAGGGTGAACCGGGCGAGAACCCGCGGCACGTGGAGGGCGACCGCTGAGGACCGTCGTAGCGTGCTCGAGCGATTCTGCACGAGCCGGTCGGCAGCAACGTCGAGAGGAAGCAGAACCTGGCGCCGGACGAACGGCCACGTTTGCCCCGGGGGGCTCAGGAGCAGGTCAACCATGGCCGTGTCGGCGTAGATCTGCTCGTCCGCGCCGGCAAGCTGCCAGTTGCTGAGCCGCTCGGCTCGCCGCATCCGCGGCGACCATGGCCCGCACTGGACCGTGGTTCGCCCTGGTGGCAGCCCGGCGAGGCGATCGGCGAGCGCCGCCGCCACGGCGAGACTGGGCGCCAGCTCGGGAAACTCCTTCGCGACGGCGTCGAGGGCATTGGCTCCCACGCGCTCGCCGTTGCGATCCCACCAGGCCGCGAGATCGGCCAGTGGCCGAATGCCGGTGAACCCATCCCGGGCGTATACGAGCAACAGACAGGCCAGCTCGTCGGCTGGAGCGAGCCTGCGCAGGCCATCGTGCGTCTCGCAGCGCATCAGCATGGCCGTGCCGGACCGCTCCTCGTACCAGTGCACACGCCAGTGCAGCTCGACTGTGGGCAGACTCTGAGGGTGAGTCAGGCGGTAGTGCAGGAGAGGTCTACCCCGCGCGTCGCGCGCGTCGCGCGGCGCGTCGTATCCGAACCGTTCGCGCAGCACCGCCACCGCCTCCTCCAGTCGTTCGACGCGGACGAGCAGGTCGACGTCCTCGGACTCGCGCAGCCCCGGATCGTCGAACAGCCTGCGCGCCAGGACCGCACCCTTGAGGGACACCGAGGACACGCCATGCTCGTCCAGGACCCCCGCGACCGAGTGCGTGAGCATCTCCTGCTCGACGGCGTTCCAGCGCACCGCCCGCAGGCGCTCCTCGATACGCGGCGCGAGATCGGCGGTCAGCTTCTCGGCCCCCATCTCGCGAAGCCGCGCGATCCCGAGGTGGACGAGTCGCTGCCGAACGAGCACGCCGAGCAGACGCTCGGGCTCCGCCCGCCGAGCTAGAGCGACGAGCCGGTCAGCGTCGACTTGGCGGCTCGGTCCCGTGCGAGCGAGCCCGAGGACAAGCTCATCCTCGACCTCCGCGATAGTCGGGCCAGACACTCAGAACGACGCGAGCCGGCCCGTGGTGCGGGCACGCTGGAGCGCGAGCGTCAGGCAGAGCACGGACAGAGGAAGCAGCAGCACGGCGCTCCCCCCGACGATCGCGAGATCGTGTACGACCCCCGCGGAACCGGAGCCGGGGAGGGTCGACGCTCGCAGGGCCCGCAGGGCGTAGGTGAGTGGCGACAGATCGGCGATGGTCCGAAGCCAAGCGGGAAATACGGCGAGCGGGAAGAACGCGCCGCTCAGCAAGGTCAGCCCGGCCGCGATCAGGGCGGGCAGCTGACCCCCCTGCTGGCTGGCCACCACGACGGCCGCAGCGGCGAAACCGATGGCCAGGAAGACCAGAACCGACAGTAAGAGCGACGCGACCAGCGGCACCCAATTCGGTGAGACCTGCGTGAAGCCAAGCGGGATCGCGATCACCAAGGTGAGCAGGCCGTCGACCAGCGCTTCGCACACCGGCCAGGCGGACCAGCCCAGCGCGAGCAACGCCACGGGCATCGGCTGCGCCGCCAGCACCTCGAGCGTGCCTTCGACCTGGTCGCGGCGGGCGTTGGCGGCCGCCGCGCTGGTGGCTGCCCGGAGCACGCCGGTCAGGATGATCCCGACGACCACGAAGCGGAAATACTCATCCGGCGTCCCGATCAGCTTCCCGCCGCCGATCAGCTTCGAGACGAATCGGAAGATGAGCAGCTGATAGAAGGTTCCAATCGCTCCGACGATGAACGTGCCGCGGTATGACCACGCGATGAGGAAATCCTTGCGGGCAAACGACCGCACCACCTCGAGGTAGCGCGTCATCGAGCCAGCGCCCGAGGCGCGGTGGCCGAGATGTCACGGAGACGACCTTCGTGCAGCTCCCAGAGGTGATCGGCCACCTCGCTCAGCTCCTGCACGAGCGGCGCAACCACCAGCACCGTGGTGCCGCGCTGCGATTGGGCCGCGAGAAACTCGAGCACGCGATCGATGCCTTTCTGGTCGAGCCCGCGGAGCGGTTCATCGAGCAGCAGGACGGGAGGGCGTGCCACCGCGGCGCGCGCCAGGATCAGCCGCTGGCGCTGGCCGGCCGACAGGTTGGCCACCCGCTGATCAGCGATGTCCCCGAGATCCAGCTCACCGATGACCTCGGCGAGGTGGGAATCGCGAAGCCGGCCGGGCACCCCCGAGGTGGCGGCGAACAGACGCAGATTGTCGCGGCCGCTCAGTCGCCAGAACAGGCTGCGCTCGTTGACCAGTGCCACTCCGACGCGTGCCCGCACTTGCGCCCCGTCCCGCACCACGTCGAAGCCGTCGACCGTGGCGGTGCCGCGATCGGGATACAGGACGGTGGCGAAGATCCGCAGCAAGGTGGTCTTGCCGGCACCGTTCTCGCCCAAGACCACGCTCAGCTGCCCGGCCGGGCAAGCCAGCTCCAACCCGTCCAGAACCGTCCGGCCACCGAACGAGCGGGTGAGCGACGTTGCTCTGAGGCCCTGGAAGCTCGCGCTCCGCGCGGTTCTCGGAGCACTGCGCGCACGCAGGAACATGTGCCTCGTATTGCAGCAGAAACCGTCCGCTAGGCTTGCAAAAGCACTAACGGAGCAAACCGTGAATCAGCTCAACGAGGTTCTCCGGCTCAAGGACGAAGAGATCGTCTGGCGCTCGGTCGAGGACGAGATCGTGATCCTTCACCGGGGTGACTGGGAATATCTCACCGTAAATGAAGCGGGGGCGCTGCTCTGGACGAAGCTCGTCGACGGCGCCACGCGCGCGGACCTGGTGTCGTTGCTGCAGTCCGAATACGAGGTAGACGCGCAACGCGCCGCCAGTGACGTGGAGACCTTTCTCACCCTCCTATCCGAGCGCGATCTGCTGGCGGGGGATTACACCCGCGGCCCAGGCGAATGACGAGAACCGCAGCATCGGCGAGGCTCCGAGGGTCGCTGCGTTTGGTTCGCAGCGCGACCTGGCTCGATCTCCGCGCCGCCTGGTGGACGGCGCGTGGACTGCGGAGCCTGCGCTCGCAGCTACGTGAGCAGGGACTCGACGCGCGGGTGACACCTCCGCCGCAACTGCCCGACAGCGCGCTGCCCGCAGTGTCGGCGACCGCTCGCTGCCTCGGGGCGACCTGTCTTGAGCGGTCCTTGCTCCTCCAGGAGTGGCTGCTCGCCCACGGCCGCAGGCACACCCTGATCATCGGCGTGCCGTCACCGGGAGAGCCGTCGTTCATCGCCCACGCCTGGCTCGAAGGACACGATCCGGCGGCCGACGGTCTTGGCTTCGCGCAGCTGGTGCGACTCGACCCGCGATGATCGAGGGCCTCGAGGCCCGCTATCGGCTCACCCCGCTCGAGCTGCTTTGGGGGATGCCCCTGGGCCCCGATCGCGAGCGGCCGGCGCTGAGCGGCTCCTCGTCCTCCGGCTCGCCGCGCGCCGCGCTCGAGGAGGTGCTCGTGCGCGCACTGGCGCGAGCACCCTGCCTGGTCTCGTTCTCCGGCGGACGTGACTCCTCGTTGGTCCTCGCACTCGCCCTGGATGTGGCCCGGCGACACGGGTTGCCACTTCCGATTCCGGCCACCAATCGATTTCCCGGACGGCCGGAGACAGACGAGTCCGCCTGGCAGGAGCTGGTGGTTTCGCATCTCGACGTCCAGGACTGGATTCGCCTGGAGTGGACCGACGAACTCGACGTGATCGGCCCCTACGCTCAGCAAGCCCTGCGCCGTCACGGCGTGCTGGCGCCGTTCAACTCCCATTTCCATCTGCCGTTGCTCAGAGCGGCCCGGGGAGGCTCGATGCTGACCGGTATCGGCGGCGATGAGCTGTTCTCCCCGGTCTCCCGGGAGGCCGCGGCAGCCGTCCTGACGCGTACGCGCCGGCCCCGGGCGGCTGACCTGGCTCCGCTCGCGCTCGCGCTCGCACCGCACCCGGTGCGGACGGCGGTGATCGCCCGGCGGCGCAGGGTGTTCAGAACCTTTGGCTGGCTGACGCCGACCGCGCGCCGGAGGATCGCGCTCGCCTACGCCGGGTGGGAATCGCAGGATCCGTGGCGATGGGACGTCGCGCTCCGGCGGTGGTGGTGGCGTAGCCGAACGCTTCAGTGCAACCGCGCGGGCAAGCGGGCGCTGGCGCGCGCGGAGAATGTCGAGGTGGCACACCCGCTGTGCGAGCCGGAGGTCCTCCGTGCGGTCGCGGACGCGTGGGGCGCGAGCGGTCCGCCTAACCGCCGAGTGGCGACCGAAGCGCTCGGAGGGGATCTGCTTCCGCGGAGCGTCCGCGAGCGCTCCGACAAGTCGTGGTTTGACCGCGTCTTCTGGACGGATCATGCGCGGCGATGGGCTCAGGAATGGGGCGGCGAGGGTGTCGATGCCGCAATGGTGAACGTGCCGGGGCTGCGGCGTGAGTGGGCACGTAACCCGGCCACACCGTTCGTCTACACGCTCTTACAGTCGGCCTGGGTCACCTCGCAGCGCTCCAACGCGCTCGAGCTGGGTGACCAGAGCCTCGGCGGTCGCGGGGAGCGTGTCGAGTCGCCGGGGACGAGCTAGCGTGAGCATCGGCAACGTGGCCAGCGCGAGTACGGCGGGGGGATCGGGCGGCTCGAGGATAACCGTGAGGTTGTCGAGCAACCGTGGGAAGCGTTCGCTCGGCTTCACCTGAGCAAAGCCGATGGCCTCTCCCCAGGCCAGGGTCACCCATCCGGCGAGAGGCACCTCGGCAGGCACCCGGGGAAGCGTGATTCGCCACCTCTCCCTCGTGCCCACCAACCCGATCTCGTGGCCCCATCCCAGGGTTCTCGCCGCGGGTTCGCGCAGGTCGATGCACCTGGGACCGGCGAGCGCCATCCCCTCCTTGACGACCAGCACATCGTCGCAGAGGACCGGTACTCCCAGCTGGGCCAGCGAGGCCAGAAGGGTGCTCTTGCCAACCTCCCGCTCGCCGAGCACCCCCCACGCCGCTCCGGCGACCACGAAGCCTCCGGCATGGAAGCTCTGGCGGCCGTCCCAGCGCGCCGCGATGGCCGCAGTGGCGGCGATGTAAGGGTGCACGAGCTCGGCGTCGGTCGGCGGATCGGGCATCGTGAACACCGACGTACGCGCCCCACGGTCGATCACCAGGCTGCCTTCAGGCGCGAGCCTCAGCCGTGCGAAGTCGTGGCCGATCGCGCCGTCCACCAGCTCGCCCGGCCCCCGTCGCCGCACGATTCTCCACGGTCGCCAATCGTTCGGAGACGGGACAAGCAGCGCGAGCTCGGTGCGGAGGTCCGGAAACCGCAGCCCATAGGACCCGTTGCCCGCCTCCACAAGCTCATCATCTGCGCTCATGCCTACTCAACTTGCCTTGGTAATCCGCTGTCACGCCCCATGAGTGCCGTCGACCGCGGGTATAGTGGGCGCGATGAAGCAACCGTCCACATCCAAGAAGCCGTACGAGCCTCCTGTGCTCAGGCAAGTCGGCTCACTGCACGAGCTTACGCTCAGGAACAAGGCGGTCAGTCCGCCGTCAGATGGTGATTTCCTGAGCGGACAGCCGCTGCGGACCAGCTGACTCATCCTCGCGCCGATCCGGCGCGTCGTGGAGGCGATTTTGGCGGGGAGAGCGTAGCTGTCCCCATGCTTTCACGGAGGGATGACGGTTAAGCATTGCATTGCCGCGGGCGCTCGGTGCCCGGGGATCCGGGACGTCCGCGGCGATCGCCTTGATGTAGGCACCCCGGATGAGCCAGTTCCCGCGCACCAGCTAAGCTCGCTCGGGATACCGCGAAGCAGCGAGCTTCCCCTGGCGCGAGCGTTGGGCGTTTGGCCAGTTTTGCTGGGGGGAGTATCGGAGTGAGCGTCGAAGTGTTCTGTGCGTAGAACGTGCGCGCTGGTGCTCCCGATCGGCGGTAGGCCGCCGGTGCTGCTTGACGGAAGTCGCTTTGTCCCTTAGCGGGACACATTTCTTTAGCACGATGTTGGTTTTTCGATCGCTTTACTCGATCTATCAGCTTGTCCCCTAACGTAATTACGCATGCCCGACTACGACTCCACCGCCACCTACGGCAATCAGGCCCTCGAAGATCAGGACGCGGCCGTCCGCTCCCCGGAATGGGTGCCCCCCCAGAGCGCCGGCGTGCCCCCGCCGACGTCAACCGGCCTTGGGCGAGCGATCGCGCGTCATCCGTTCCTAGTCGTCCTGCCGGCGATCTTCCTGCTCGCGGCGGGAATATTCGCCGGCACCAAGAAGCACCCGACCTACTCCGCGAGCGCGATGATCAATGTGGGGAGGTCCGACATCATCACTCAGGCCACACCCGGCTACGTCCAGGCCGCCCAGGTGCTCGCCACCAGCTACAGCCGGGTCGTCATGAGCGAGCACGTGTCCCTGCCGGTCGCGCGCCAGCTCGGCGAGCCGGTCGGGACGGTGAACA